>DAOTXG010000461.1:0-6221 GCA_034435515.1 Anaerolineales bacterium | reverse complement strand
CCGTGACCAACTGCCCGGCAATCGTTAACAGCAGGCGCTCGTCGGCTTCGCTGAAAGCATCTACACGTTCGCTCTCCAGATTAATGACGCCGATGACGCGCTCGCCAATTTTGAGCGGCACGCATAATTCGGATAGGATATTGGGGTTGGCGGCAACATAGGCCGGTTCGCGCCGCACGTCCGGCACTCGCCGCGCTTGCCCGCGGACGGCGACAGCGCCGATAATGCCTTGCCCGAAGGGCGCCGCCTCCTGCAAGAGGTTCTCCCTCACCCCCCGGCTGGCCGGATGGTGGCGCAGTACGCCCGCTGTGTAATCGGTCAGCAGGAAGCCAATAATGTCAGGATAGAGCCTTTCGCCGATGATGGGCGCGGCCTCTCTCAGCAGCTCATCTTCGCTGGCAGACTCGACGGCCACGGTGGCAATCGCGTGCAGGACCATCAGTTCGTCCAACTGCCGCTTGGCGGCCGCAAAGAGTTGGGCGTTTTGGATGGCGACGGCCGCCTGGGCCGTGAGCAGGCGCACGACGTCGACGTCTTCAGGCCCAAAGCGTCCCGGGCGCGGGTCGCACACGCTCAAGACGCCCAACGGCTGCCCCTGCCATTGGATGGGCACGCCCATCACCGCACAGAAGGGCGCACTCTCCGAACCGGGCAGGTGCCCCGGCCACTGGCGGTAGTCCGGGACAATAAGCGGGGAACCGCTCTGGGCCACGCGTCCGACTAATCCTTGCCCCAACTGCACTGGCGAACTCCGGTCTTCGGCGGGGAGGTTGGCCACGGGGCGGAGGGTCATTTTATCTGCCTGGAGCAGATACAGACTGCCCATGGGCGCTCCAAGCAGGCGCGCGGCGCGTTCCATGATAGTTCCCAAGAGCGCTGGCAAGTCTAACTGGGCGCTAATATCCAGGCCGGTTTCGTGGAGCGCGGTCAGCAGCGCCACACGGCGCTGCTCGGCCTCAAACAACCGCGCATTCTGGATGGCGACGCCCGCCTGCTGCCCGACGGCCTCGGCCAGCGCCAGGTCGCGCTCGCTAAAGCGCTGGTTGGAATTGAGTTGATACAGCCCCAAGATGCCCAGGCATGCGTCGCCGGTCGCGATGGGCGCTTCGATGAAACCGTGAATGCCCGCCGCTTTCCAGTGCGGCAAGGCGCTGGGGTGAGCGCTGTAGTCGGCCAGCCACACACCCTGGCCGCTCTCAATCACCTGCCAGGCGAGGCCTTGACCTTTCGGGATAGGTTGTTCCAACCCCAGGCCCTCCGGCAGATGATAGAGGTAGGGATGCGTGAGGCTCTGACCATCAGGCGCGATCAGCCCCATCACGCCGCATTCGGCCCCCACCAACTCCACGGCCAGGCGCACAATGTTAGACAGCGTGGTCGGCAGGTCGAGCGAACTGCTGATGACGCGCGCCACCTCGTTCAGGCGCTGTTCGCGCGCCAGGGCTTCGGTGGTCTCCGCCAACAGCCGGGCCTGCCGGATGGCGATGGCGATCTGATCCGCCACTTCGCGGGCAATCTGGACGTAGTCGGGGCTAAAAGGCCCGGGTTCTGCTCGGCTCAGGTTAAGCGCGCCGATCAGTTCGCCGTGATAAAGGAGGGGAGTAGATAGCCAGGCCCGTATCCCTTCGGTGATAAACCGCTCGTCCATCTCAGAGCGGGGGGCGATGGCCCGGATATCTTCAATGACATGCGGTCGGCCTTGTTGCAGGTCTTCAATGATCCGCAGCCCAAAGGCTTCAAGCGAGATGCCCCGCTCTGGACTTAAACGGGCGGCGCCGTCGGCGCTGACCGCCAGCAACCTCGCTTCTTGTGTCTGAAAATCGAACAGGGTGACGCTGGCCCGGCGGCAGGGAATCAGACGGCGGATGCGGGTGAGGGCCGCCATAGCCGTCTCCTCCAGCGAGTGCGCGGCCAGGATGGCGCGGTCAATCTCGTGCAGAATTTCCAGCCGGGTCGTATGTCGGCGCAGGGCCTCTTCGGCCCGTTTGCGCTCGGTGATGTCCTGCACCGCGCCGTAGATGCCCGCCAGCCGATTGCGCTCCGCCTCCCAGACCGGATGCGCATAGACGCGCACCCAACGCACTTCTCCCCCTTTTTTGATAATCCGCACCTCGGTCACCACTGGTTGATTCGCGTGCAATAGGGCCATATCACGCTCATCCTGCGCCACGTCGTCGGAGTGCAGCGTGGCGCGCCAGCCGCCCAGCGCCCTGAACTCTTCGGGGGTGTAACCGGTGATAGACTCAAACGCCCCGACCAGCAGTGTGTGCTCCAGTTCGTCCTGGGGGCCGAGCCGGGTGGTGAAGGTGTAATCGGAGATGACGGACGAGATCAGGCGGTAACGTTCTTCGCTTTCGCGCAGGCGCTCTTCGGCCTGCCGGCGCTCGGCCAGTTCGCGCCGGGCGCGCGCCAGGTTTTGCCGCTGGCTGTCCGCCAGCAGGTAAATGCCAATAGCGGTCACGCCCAGGATGATGGCCGCCACCACAAAATCGGCGTACAAGTCAGAAGCCTGGGGTTTGAACGAGCGGATCAGGCCGGCAACCTGGCCGTAGGTGATGAAACCCAGGGCGAGGAGGCTCAGCCCGGTGAAGAGCACGAAAGGGCGCTTGTCGAACAGGAGACCGGCTGCAATAATGATCACCGGGTAGACCAGCACGGCAATGTCTTGCAGGCCATCGCCGATGTACAGGAGGTACGACGTCGCCCCCAGCACCGTCGTCAACCACCCCATGCTGCTCAATCCAAGATGGCCCCGCCGGGCAAGCCAGAGAGCGATCAGGGTCATCGCCCCCCCAATCCCAACGGTCGGGAGGGGCAGAAACCAACGAGCCAAAAGGAGGACGCCGATGGCAAGGCTGATGGCCGACAGTGACGCCAGAAGGATGATGTACAGCATCCGGGCC
Organism: Anaerolineales bacterium; assembly: GCA_034435515.1. Taxonomy (GTDB): domain Bacteria; phylum Chloroflexota; class Anaerolineae; order Anaerolineales; family UBA6663; genus DATDRS01. Next base: position 3,318 of record DAOTXG010000461.1, on the reverse strand, counting down.
GTCAGGTCTTTATCCTCGTCCCCAAACGCAGGTGGAACGAACCATCGCCGCCATTTCATATCCATCCTCCAGTCATCTGTCAGTCCACCGGCTGATTAAGCTGGCTGTGAATAGCCTGCGCTAACTCCTCGAGATTGACCGGCTTAGTCAGATAGTCATGCGCCCCCGCTGCCAGACACCGCTCTCGATCCCCCGGCATCGCCAGAGCGGTGAGCGCGATGATCGAGATGCCAGCCAGCGCCGGTTCCCGCCGGATCAGCCGCATCGCCTCCAGGCCGTCCATCCCCGGCATCTGCACATCTATCAGGATCAGCTCCGGCCTAAAAGTCCGCGCTTTTTGTACGGCGTCGCTGCCGTTGCGCGCGATCCGTACCTCGTAGCCCTCCATCTCCAGATAATCAGACAGGACGTGGAGGGTAGTTTCATTGTCTTCCGCCAGCAAAATGCGCCGTCGGAGCGGCCTGGGGCTGACGACCAACACCGGACGAGCGCTCTCCATGAACGCCGGGGCCATCACTCGCTCCAGCGCCTGCTGCAGTTCGGCGCGCGCCACCGGCTTGACCAGGTGGTCGTTCGCGCCCCGTTCGCTGGCCCGCAGGCGGTCGTCCAGCACCGAGACGATGACGACCGGGATGTGGCGGGTGCGCGAGTCGGCTTTGAGTTGCGCCAAAACATTCCAGCCGGAATAATCCGGCAAAAAGAGGTCGAGCAGGATCACCCCCGGCTGCAACTCGGCGGCCTGTTCGACGGCCCCCTCGGCGCGCGGGTAGACGACATTGGCCACTCCCAGGTCGGTGAGGTAGCCGGTGAGCTGCTCCGCTGTCGCCGGCGAGTCTTCTACCGTCAGCGCTCGCCCGAGGGCGGAGATCGGGAGGCGCGCCCGGTGGGTACCTGACTGGCTGGTTGACATCGGGTCCGACGGCAGGCGCCACGGCAAGAGGATGGTGAAGCGACTGCCCTGGCCCGGCTCACTCTCGACCGCCACGCCGCCGCCGTGCATCTCGGTCATGCGCCGCACCAGCGCCAGCCCCAGCCCCGTGCCTGAATACTGGCGCGACAGGCTGCTGTCCAACTGTACGAAAGTCTGGAAGAGTTTGGGAAAATCCCTCGCGGCGATGCCGATGCCCTTGTCCCACACCGTGAAGCGCACCACCTGCTGCTGGCGGTCGCCTTCGACTTCCAGCCCCAACGCCCCGCCTTCCGGCGTGAACTTGACCGCGTTACTCAACAGGTTCACCAGCATCTGCTTCAGCCGCCGGTTATCGGCCATCAACCGCAAGTCCAGCGGTTTAAGACTATAGCCGACTTCCTGCCGCCGGGCCTGCGCCATCTGCCGGATCAACTTCAGGCTGGCCTGGCAGACCTCTTCGGCGGAGACCAGGCTGATCTCGAGTTCCATCTTCCCGGCTTCGATCTTCGAGAGATCGAGAATGTCGTTGATGAGTTCGAGCAGGTGCTTGCCGCTGTCTTCAATCGAACGCACGGCTTTGAGCTGCCGGTCGTTGAGCGGGCCGTAGGCCGTCTGCTTCTGGAGGATCTGGGCGAAAGCCAGGATGCTCGTCAGCGGCGTGCGCAGTTCGTGACTCATGCTGGCCAGGAACTCATCCTTCAGCCGCGCCGCTTTTGCCAGCGCCGCGTTGGCGGCGCTCAACTCCTCGGTGCGCTCCGCCACGCGCTGCTCCAGGCGCTCGTTCGCAGCGCGCAAGGCCGTTTCGGCGCGCAGGCGCTCCAGCGCCGTCGCCACCTGTCCAGCCAGCGTGGTCAGCAAACGCTCGTCGGCCTCGCTGAAGGCGTTCAGACGCGGGCTTTCGGCGTTGATCACGCCGAGAATATGCTCGCCGACCTTGAGAGGGACAGACAACAGCGAGCGCGTCGTCGGAACATCCGGGTAATACTTCGGCTCGGCCAGGACATCCAGCAGCCGCCAGGGCCTCCCCTGCGCCGCCACAGCGCCGACGACTCTTTCCCCCAGCGGGATCACGCGAGCCTTGAGTTCCTCGCCGATCCCCCGGTAGGAGGGATGGACGTGTAGAGCCTGGTCGGCCTCGTCCACCAGGAACACTCCAAAACTATCCACATAAAACATCTCGCCGATAACCTCAGTCACTTGCGCCAGCAGTTCATCCTCGCTGGCCGCTTCGGTGGCGGCGACGGCGGCAACATGGAGGGCGCTCAACTCACGCACCTGGCGCTGGGTGGCCTCGAACAACCGGCTTTGTTGGATGGCAACCGCGAGCAGGTTCGCCACATCGCGCACGACCTCGGCCTGCTCCGGTGTAAACGCCTTCACCCGCGCCGCGCCCAGACTGATCATACCGATTAACTCCCCCTGTCTTTCCAGCAGTTCGACCATTGCGGGTGGTAGCCCAAGCCCATGGGTAGGCTGTGCAGTTACACCGGGATAAAAAAGCGGCGCATACAGCCAGCAGCAGATTCCATCGGCCAGATGCCTCTGATCTACCTCCGACAAGCCAGCGGCGGCGGCGGCATCAACATCAAGCATGTATATATTGTCCTTGTACTGCCGCATTCCCTCAGAGTCGTATGCCCCGAAGGCTTCCAGCGAGATGACTGAACCCGTGGGCAGGTAAGCCGGGTTGGCTGAGCTCACGGCGAGATAGGTGACTTGCCTGGCCTGAAAGTCGAAGAGCGCCACGCTGACGCGCTGACAATCCATCAGGCGTCGCAAGTGATCGGCGGCCGTCTGTGCGATGGCCTGCGGCGATTGCGCCGCTCGTAGGGCATTATCAAGCTCGTGTAAAATCTCCATCCGTACCACGTAGCGCCGCAAGGTTTCCTCCGCCTGCTTGCGCTCGGCGATTTCGCGCTGCGCGGCGGCGTACAGCCGGGCGTTCTCGATGGCGCTGGCGGCCTGATTCGCCAGCGTGAGCAGGGCCTGCTCGTCCTCAGCGGAGTAGACGCCCACCCGGTAACTTTGCACCGACAACATGCCAAAGGCTCTGTCACCCCGGCGGAGGGGCACAGCCAGAACAGAACGCGACGTTTCGGGGTGACCTATATGCACCACGTCCAGATGGGTCTGGGTGATGTCGTCCAGGCGCAGGGTTTGGCCCGTGGCGATCAGGCGCCCGCTCAAGCCCCGGTGCGCGGGAAAGCGGGTTGACGACGCCCGCCCACCCTGGTCCACCAGATACACGATTTCAACTTCCTGCTTCGGCTCGTCCAGCCGTGACAGGACGATGGTATCCACTGACATCAATTGCGCGGCCGCCCGGTGAACGGCGGTGTATACCTGCTCGAGGTCCAGACTGGCGGCAATCGTCTGGCTGGCAGTGAAAAGAATCTCGTGGGCCTCGG
>DAOTXG010000460.1:0-3446 GCA_034435515.1 Anaerolineales bacterium | reverse complement strand
CTCACGCTTGCGCCGATAAGCGTCGAAAGCTTCGTGCCCTCGGCGTTTGTTCACTGGTGATAGGATTTCAATGCTCGTCACGAGGGTGCGGTCGCCCGCCGCCCGAATTTCGACGGTGAACAGTTTAAGCGGAACCCGGACGGGCACGCGATTCTCGGCGGGCGCAGGCGCAATGGCCGCTGCCGTCGGCGAACTGCCCTGCGCCTCCGGCCCGGTAAACACGCCGACATCAGGCCGACCCTGATGACGGCGCGGGACGCCAATCTCTACTGTATCGTAAGTCATCGTGACTTCAGAGTAGGCGTAATACTTCGGGCGCAGGAGCGCATTCAGCCGGGCGCGGATTTCACCCGCCAAATCCGAGTGGAAATCGCGCCAGACCTCTGAGCCTTCGATGTACGGGTCCATGCCCGGGAAGGGGGATGGCATTTTCAAACCTCCTTCCCCGTCAGTAATTATCCGGGTGGCGTGGATCTGACTTAGGCATTCGGATTGGCGTAAGGTGAGCCAGCACCTTCATGTTGAGCTGCGACGCCGAAAGGTGCGGATAAAGGCGGCTGAGCTTTTCGCGTATCGCCGCTCGCTCATTATCCGCCCGGCGCATCCCTTCAAGCACTCTTTCAGCCGGACTTAATTGCGCCAACCGTTCCATCTGCGCCCAATCTACGGGTGCAAGCCTGCGCATGATTTCGGCGATGACAGCGTCGTCAAGACTCGGTTTTGTCGTTGAGTTCATCGTTTGGTCCTCGATAGCCTTTTGCTAATTGCCTCACGAGGTAGCGGCCGCTCTCAATTACAATGATCAGCGCCAGCGGGGCGAGGATCACCGCTAACTCGCCCAGCCCAATGCGCCTGAACAAGACAGCCACGCAGCCAATGGCCGTGAAGAGCAACACCAATAATGGGAGCCATACCTGACGGCGCGAAGCAGATGATTTCATTTATTTACTGCTTACTGTCCGCCACTCACCATCTGCCTCGCCACCTGATTGTGCCGCTCCACCACCCGCCACATATCCACCGTCATCACCTCGGCGTTCTTCACCACGAATTTGCCGTTTATGACAGTATAGTCCACCGTTTGCGGCGCACAGAAGAGGGCGGCGGCGACCGGGTCGTGCAGCCCGCCGGCGTAGTCGAGGCGATTCAGGTTGAGGGCGAAGAAGTCGGCGCATTTGCCAGGGGCGAGCGAGCCGATGTCGTCCCGCCCCAGCACGGCCGCACCGCCGAGGGTGGCAATCTCCAGCGCCTCGCGGGCGGTCATCAACCTCACCCCCCACCCCCCAGCCCCCTCCCCCCTCTCCTGTCGGAACAGCTCGACAGGAGAGGGGGGAGGGGTGGCCGTCAGGCCGGGGAGGGAGGTGAGGCTTGCGGCGAGCCGCGAGAGCAGCATCGCCTGCCGCGCCTCGGCCAGCAGGTGCGAGCCGTCGTTGCTCGCCGAGCCGTCTACGCCCAGGCCCACCTTCACGCCCGCGGCGCGCATCTTGCGCACGGGCGCGATGCCGGAAGCCAAACGCATATTCGAGGACGGACAGTGCGCCACGCCGCAGCCCGTGCGGGCATAGGCCTGAATCTCGGCGTCGTTCACATGCACCGAGTGCGCGAACCACACGTCATCGCCCAGCCAGTCGAGCGTTTCCATATAGGTCACCGGGCGATGGCCGAATTTCTCCAGGCAGAAGACTTCTTCGTCCTGCGTCTCGGCCAGGTGGGTGTGCTGATAGACTTTGTACTGCCGCGCGAGTTTCGAGGACTCGCGCATCAGGTCGGCGCTGACGGAGAAGGGCGAGCACGGCGCCAGGACAAGGCGCAGCATCGCCCCCGGTTTCGAGTCGTGATACTGCTCGATCAACCGCCGGGAGTCCTTGAGGATGAAATCCTCGTCCTCCACCACCCGGTCGGGCGGGAGGCCGCCCTGGGACTCGCCCAGGCTCATCGAGCCGCGTGAGGCGTGAAAACGGACGCCGATTTCGCGAGCGGCCTCAATCTCGTCGTCCAGCCGGCAGCCGTTGGGGAAGATGTAGAGATGGTCGGAGGCAGTAGTGCAGCCGGAGAGCGCGAGTTCGGCCAGGCCGACGAGCGTCGAGAGGCGAATCGCCTCCGGGGTCAGGTTGGCCCAGATGGGGTAGAGCGTTTTGAGCCAGTTGAACAGGTTGGCGTCCTGCGCGGCGGGGACGGCGCGGGTGAGGGTCTGATACAGGTGGTGATGCGTGTTGCACAGGCCGGGAAAAACGACGTGGCCGCGCAGGTCGAGCACCTAGTCGGCGGTCGCAGGCAGTTCGGCGCTTGGCCCGACCTGCTCGACGAAACCGTCGCGCGCGAACAGGCCGCCGTCAGGTATCTCACGTCGCCCCCTGTCCATCGTCACCAGGATGTCAGCGTGCCGAACCAGGAGTGTGCCCATAGGCCTCGCCTTTTTAGAAACCCGGTTTCCTCCTTCGGGAAACCGGGTTTCTGAGTGTGAGTGTAACAAACACGCCGGGAGGCGTCAACATGGACTCCTTAAGCGGTTTGGCCGTCGGCAATCTCCGCGCCGCGCAGGGTGTTGCGGAGCAGCATGGCAATTGTCATCGGGCCGACGCCGCCCGGCACCGGGGTAATCGCGCCTGCGACTTCCCTGACTTCCTCGAAAGCCACGTCGCCCACCAGCCGGTAGCCGGACTTCCTGGACTGGTCTTCGACCCGGTTGATGCCCACGTCAATCACAAACGCGCCGGGCTTGACCCAATTCTTCTTCACCATCTCGGCGCGGCCCACGGCGGCGATGAGGATGTCGGCCTCGCGGCAGACAGCGGCCAGGTCTTTGGTGCGGCTGTGGCAGATGGTCACCGTGCAATCGCGATGCAGCAGCAGCATGGCGGCGGGCAGGCCGACGATGTTCGAGCGCCCCAGCACGACGGCGCTCGCGCCTTTGAACTGCGCGCCGGCCTCTTCGAGCAGGGCGATACAACCCGCCGGGGTGCAGGGCACAAAGAGCGGCTGACGGCCTTTCATCGAGAGCCGCCCGATATTGACCGGGTGGAATCCGTCGCAATCCTTCTCGAGGCTGACGGCCTGCAACACCTTCTCCTCGTTCAACCCATCGGGGAGCGGAAGTTGGACGAGGATGCCGTGCACCTTCGGGTCGGCGTTGAGCTGCCGCACCAGGTCTTCCACTTCCTGCTGGGTGGCGGTCTTGGGCAGTTCGTAGCCAAACGACTCTATGCCGACCTCGGCGCAGGCCTTGCGCTTGTTGCGCACGTACACCTGCGAGGCGGGGTTGTCGCCGACGAGCACCGCGGCCAGGCCGGGGCGCGCCTTTCCGGCGGCCACGCGCTTTTCCACCGCGGCGGCCACCTGCGCGCGCACTTTGGCTGCGACGGCGTTTCCGTCAATCAATTGGGCGGTCATTGAAACACTCCTGGTTCAAGAATGAATTTCTCAAAATATAACTGGAAAAACCAGGG
>DAOTXG010000459.1:0-11398 GCA_034435515.1 Anaerolineales bacterium | reverse complement strand
GGTCAATATCCGCCGAGGGAGGCGTGAGCATTTCAGCGGCGGAGGAGAGCGTCGGGGGCGACGGGGCAGGGCGCGGCAAGGTGACGAACATTTACTACACCTATCATCTGTCGGGCCGGTTCTCGACGCTGAAAGATTTTTACATCCCGCCGGACGACGTGTTCCAGCGCGTGGACGTGGACAATTTTGTGGGGCGCGAGTGGCTGACGGCGAAGGTGGACGAGTTCCTCGAGAGCCGGAAGTCCGGCGTGTTTGTGCTGGTGGCCAACGCGGGGGTGGGGAAGACGACCTTCCTGGCGCACCTGGTGCAGGAGCGGCGCTACCCGCACCTGTTTGGCGAGCAGGTGCGTGGGGATGCGAATCTCAAGCGGGCGTTGCAATCGCTGGGGGCGCAGATTGTGGGGCGGTATCAACTGGAAGAGTACCAGCAGCGCGACACCCTGCCTGCCGTCGCGGACTTCCCCGATTTTCTGGCGCGGCTGCTGCGGCTGGCGGCGGGGAAGTTGACGGCGGGCGAGAAGATCGTGGTCGTGTGCGACGCGCTGGACGAAGGCGGGACGGCGCCGGGCGGGAACGCCTTTGGTCTGCCGGAGGTCCTGCCGGAGGGCGTGTTCCTGATTCTCTCGCAAAGGCCGGTGGAAGTGCGGTTGAATTTTAGGGAAGTGGCGCCGCACTATGAGCGACTGGAAGAGGCGAGCAAAGAGAATCAGAAGGACATTGACGACTACCTGCGCCGGGCGGCGGGAGGGCCGCCGGTCGCGGACCAATTGCGGGCGCGGAACTACACGGCGGAAGACTTTGTGCGCGCCCTGCGCGAACGGAGCGAAGGGGTGTGGATTTACCTGTATTACGTGATCCGCGAGATACGCGATGGGCGAAGAGCGCCGTTGGACCTGGCGGGACTGCCGCCGGGTTTGGCGGGTTACTACGCGGAATACTGGGGGGACTGGCGAGAGGGGAAGAATGGGCGCGGAGAGGGGAGATTAAAGTGGGAGGCCCTCTATGCGCCCTTGCTGGCGACGCTGGCGGCGGCGCAAGCGCCGGTGACGTTGGAGTTGCTGTTGGCGTGGGCGCGGCTAGAAGCGCAGGCGGCGGAAGCCGAACGACTGCTGAGCGAGATGTGGCGGGCCTTTGTGGTCGAGGAAAGAGTGAACAGGCGGGAGACGTGCTACCGGCTGTACCATGCCAGCCTGCGGGATTTCATTGTAGGCCAGGTTGACGCGCAGAAACTGGGGCCGGGTAAAGAGTCTTTAGTCCGTGATTTGGCGCGGCGGGTGCTGAAGGCGCACGAGCAAATTGTGGAGCATTACCGCGGGCAATGCGGGGGCGAGTGGGTGAGATTGGTGGACGACGACTACGCCCGCCATTACCTGTGCGCGCACCTGGCTGGCACGGAACAATACGGGACCTTGTTTGCGCTGGCCGCCGAGAGCGACACCTGGGCAAAGGCGCGCGAGCAGAAGGAAGAGAGTTACGCGGGCTACCTGACTGACCTGGAGATGGCATGGAAATGGGCTGAAAGCGACGATGGCTGGGACATGGGCCAGCAGGCGCGGTGCGCCTTGATTAAGAGCAGTATTCACTCGCTGGCAGGGAATATCAGCCCAGAGTTGCTGCGCCTGCTGGTCGAGACAAAAATGTGGAGTGGGGCCAGGTCACTGGCGCACATAGCGCAGATGCCGAATGAATATCGGCGCGCAGAAGCATTGACCCAAATCGTGCCTTTGTTGCCGGATGGCTTGAAGACCGAAGCGTTGGCGGTGGCGCGGGGGATTGGGGATGAACAGGCGCGGGCGCGAGCCTTGAACGGGTTGGCAGTGCACTTGCCGGACGAATTGAGAGCGGACGCGCTGACGGCGGCGCGGGGGATTGGCGATGAACGGTCGCGGGCAGATGCCTTGAGCGGGCTGGCGGCGCACTTGCCGGATATGTTGAAGGCGGAGGCGGTGGTCGAAGCGTTGACGGCGGCGCGGGGGATTGGCGATGAAAGAGCGCGGGCGGAGGCCCTGAGCGGGCTGGCGGCGGTGCTACCCGATGACTTGAAGGCAGAGACGTTAGCGATGGCGCGAGAGATCGGGGATGAATGGGCGCGGGCGCGAGCCTTGCGCGCGCTGGCGGCGGTGCTACCCGATGACTTGAAGGCGGAAGCGTTAGCGGCGGCGCAGGGGATAGCGAATGAAGGGGCGCGGGCAGAGGCATTAAGCGGGTTGACAGTGGCATTGCCAGACGAATTGAAAGTGGAGGCTCTGGTAGCGGCGCGGAGAATAATGAATGAATGGGCGCGAGCGAGAGCCTTGAGCGATCTGGCAACGGTGCTGCCCGATGACTTGAAAGCGGAGACGTTAGCCGAAGCGTTAGCGGCGGCGCGGGGGATTGGGGATGAATGGGCGCGGGCAAAGGCCCTGAGCGGGCTGGCGGCGGTTTTGCCAGAGGCGTTGAAAGCGAAAGTGGTGAGCGAAGCCTTGGCGGTGGCGTGGGCGATCAGTGATGACGGAGGACGAGCGAGAGTATTGAGTGAGTTGGCGATGCATTTGCCAGAAGGGGCGGAAGCGTTAAGCATAGTGCGGGCGATCAGCAATGAAGGGGCACGGGCGGAGGCATTGAAGGGGCTGGCGGCGCACTTGCCGAAAGAGTTGAAGGCGGAAGCATTGAGCATAGCGCGGGCGATTAGCGACGAATGGTCGCGGGCAGAGGCCCTGAAGGGGATCCTGGCACACCTACCGGAGGAGTTGCAGGCTGAAGTGTTAGGAGCAGCGCAGGCGATCCATAATGAAGGGGCACGAGCCGGGGCGTTATGTGATATGGCAGCACACCTGCCGAGAGAGTTACAGGCAAGGGCATTTAGCGCGGTGCGGGCGATCCAGGTAGACTGGTTGCAGCCCTTAGCATTAAGTAGACTTGCGACGCACCTGCCGCCTGCAGGTGACCTGAAAGCGGAAGCGGTGCGTGTAGCATTGAGTGCAGCGCGAACGATTGGCGATGAAAGGTCGTGGGTCTCTGCGTTCAGCGAGTTGGCAGTGCGCCTGCCTGAAGTATTGAAAGTCGGCGTAGTAATGGAAGCATTGCGCGCGGCGCGGGGAATAGCGGATGAATGGGTGCGGGCGAGCGCGTTGAGCGGGTTGGCAGCGCACCTGCCGGATGAATTGAAGGCGGAGGCGGTGGTTGAAGCATTGGCGGCGGCGCGGGGGATTGACAATGAAGAGGCGCGGGCTTCGGCCTTGAGTGGGCTGGCGGCGATGCTGCCGGACGAATTGAAGGCAGAGGCGTTGGCGGTGGCGCGGGGGATTGGGAATGAACAGTGGCGGTCAGTGGCCTTGAGCGGGCTGGCGGCGCACTTGCCAGACGAATTGAAAGCGGAGGCGTTGGCGGCGGCGCGGGGGATCAAGGATGAAGGGCGGCGGGCGAGCGCCTTGAGCGAACTGGCGGCACACTTACCAGATGAGTTGAAAGCGGAGGCGTTGGCGGCAGCGCGGAGAATTGGCGATGAAGGGGCGCGGGCGAGAGCCTTGAGCGGGCTGGCGGTACACTTGCCAGACAAATTGAAGGCACAAGTGTTGGTTGAAGCGTTGGCGGTGGCGCGAGGGATTGGCAATGAAGAGGCGCGGGCGAGAGCCTTGAGTAGGCTGACGGCGTGCTTGCCGGACAAGTTGAAAGCGGACGCGTTGGCGGTGGCGCGGGGGATTGGGGATGAACGGTGGCGGTCAGTGGCCTTGAACGGGCTGGCGGCGCACTTGCCAAACGAATTGAAGGAACAAGTGTTGGTTGAAGCGTTGGCGGCGGCGCGGGGGGTTGGCAATGAGTGGGGGCGGGCGGAGACCTTGAGCGGGCTGGCGGCGGTGCTGCCCGATGACTTGAAGGCAGAGGCGTTAACGGTGGCGCGGGGGATTGACAGTGAGTGGGCGCGGGCTTCCGCCTTAAGCAGGATGGCGACGGTGCTGCCGGACGAATTGAGAGCGGAGGCGGTGGTTGAAGCATTGGCGGCGGCGCGGGGGATTGACAATGAAGAGGCGCGGGCTTCGGCCTTGAGTGGGCTGGCGGCGATGCTGCCGAACGAATTGAAGGCGGAGGTAGTGGTCGAAGCATTGGCGGCGGCGCGGGGGATTGGGAATGAACGGTGGCGGTCAGTGGCCTTGAGCGGGCTGGCGGCGCACTTGCCAGATGAGTTGAAAGCCGGCGTGCTCGATGAGGCCTTGGAGGCTGCGGTTCAAGTAAGGCCCGTGGCTTCTTCATTTCGCACAGATCTTTTGAACCCAATAATCCGAATCTGGCGAGATATGGACTTTTCCGGCCTTGGGCGTAAACATTGGGTAGATATTTTGCGCTCTTCGGCGCGGTATCAGCGCGAAGTACTGGTGGAAGATTTAGGCGCGGTGGCGCCGTTGATTGAGCATTTGGGAGGCAAGGAGGCGGTGGGGCAGACGCTGAAGGCGATGAGGGATGTGGTGAGGTGGTGGGCGTGAACCACTGAAGCACTGAGAGGGGTGAGGACACTGAAAGGGTGACGGGGTGAAAGGGTGACCAGGTGACAAGGTGAAAGGGTGACAAGGTGAGGAGTTAGGCCATTGGCTGCGGCGGGAGGCCGCGCTATGCTATACTTTCGAGTGAGGGAAATCCCATGTCTTTGCGTGACCTGGAAGCACAATTGGAAGCCTTGAGTCTGGCGGAGAAAGCCGAGCTGGTCGAGCGATTCGCGCGCGAGATTGCTCATACCTGGCCGGGCATCGAGCACACGCCAGGCGTGGCCGGGGGCGCAGCCTGCATTGTGCGAACGCGTATCCCGGTCTGGGTGCTGGAAAACTACCGCCGCCTCGGCTGGAGCGAGGCGCAGATTTTGCACAATTACCCGACCCTGCGCGCGGCGGACCTCGCGAACGCGTGGGCCTACGTCGCCGCGCATCAGGCCGAGATTGAGCAGGCCATTGCAGAGAATGAGGCGGTGTAGCCTATGACAAGCGAATTTGGGAAATAACGAATTTGCGCTCGTCGGCGAATTCGTTCCTTCCCCAATTCGTTGTAGTGTAGCGTTTTGGAAGGGCCTTCGTTTACGCGAAGCGGTTGATCATTCGTTGACAGCAGGTTTTAGGAAAAGACTTTTCTGGATACCTATAATCCTCTATACAAGAGACACCGCATATTCTCATCTGCGAGAGGAGTTGGAGCATGTTGCGTTTCACGCTCGAGACGGAGCAAGAAGAAGACGGACGGTGGATCGCCGAGATACCGGAACTGCCCGGCGTGTTGGCCTACGGACAGACTGAGCAGGAGGCCATCGCCCGAACCGAGGCGCTGGGATTGCGCGTGATCGCGGAGAGGCTGGAAAATGGCGAGATGCCGACCGCCCTGCAAATCGAGTTTACGGCGGCATGAGCCAGTGGCGAAGCGTCCGGGCACGGCAGGTTCTGGACGCATTATTGCGCATTGGTTGGAGAATGAAGCGACTCCTACAACAAAAGAAGGCGCTGAAGTCTGCCTCGGCCTCAGCGCCTTTTCATCTCCATTTCCCCCATCTGTTGGTAAGCGGATGGGGTAGCGGATTAGCGGATGCTCCCCACGCATATGGGGATGAACCTCCTCCGCTAATCTGCTATCAATCCGCTGACCAATGCCGCTTTCGTTTCCATTTCCTCCATCCGTGTAATCCGCTCAATCCGTTGACTCACCCCACCGCCTTGTCTATCTCCCCCGCCAGCGCCTCGGCCCGCTCGACCGCCGTCCCTACGTAGTCGTCGGCCCGCATCAGTTCCTGCAGGCGCGCGGGCTGGAGGAAGCGCAGGAGGTCGGTGTCGGCGGCGAGGTTGTCCGCCAGCGGGTTGGGCCGCCCGGCTTTGACGATGTTCCAGGCTTTCAGGCTGTGCTCGCGCAGGCGCTCGTGCATTTTCTGCCGGTCGGCGCCCGCGCGCACGAGCGCCATCAGCACCCGCTCGGTCGCGGCGAAGGGGCCGTACTTCTCCAGGTTGGTGGCGCAGGCCGCGGGGTCCACCACCAGGCCGCGCGCGATTTTGACCGCCGTTTGCAGGATTTCGTCGGTTGCGATAAAGGCTTCGGGGAAGATGGCGCGGCGGTTGGCCGAGTCGTCGAGCGTGCGTTCCAGCAGGGACTCGGCGGCGTTCTCCCAGGCGACCCGCGGCAGTGCGGCGACGAAGCGCGCGAGCGAGCAGATTTTCTCGGCGCTCACTGGATTCCGCTTGAACGGCATCGCGCTCGACCCAACTTGCTTCTCACCGAACGGCTCGGAGACCTCGCCCAGGCCCGGCGACTGCATCAGCCGGAGATCGGCGGCGAATTTGTGCAGCGAGGCGGCGAGCGCCGCGAGCGCGCTCAGAACGTGATAATCCTGGATGCGCGGGTAAGTCTGCGCGGCGACCGGGAACGCGGACAGGCCGAGCGAGCGCATCACGCGGGCCTCAAGCTCGGCGGGCGTCATCTCCGCGCCCGCCAGCAGTTCGGCGTACGAGGCCGCCGTGCCGACCGCGCCTTTCAGCCCCTTGCCGCGCAGCTCGGCGATGAGTTGGTCAAGCGCGGCGAGGTGGCCGAGCAAATCCTGCGCATAGAGGGCGAGCCGGTAGCCCAGCGTCGTCGGCTCGGCGGGCTGGAGGTGGGTGTAAGCTATGCAGGCCAGCGCGCGATGCTCCCGGATTTGCTCCGCAAACGCGCGCAGCAGATCGGCCAGTTTGCCCCGGATTAACTTGAGCGACTGTTTCTGCCGCAGGACGTCGGCGTTGTCCGTGATGTCGGCGCTCGTCGCGCCCCAATGGATGACGCCGCCCCCGACCGGGCACTGCTCGGCGAAGGCCCTGACCTCGGCCATCAGGTCGTGGCCGATTTCCTTCTCGATTTCGAGCGAGCGCGCAATGTTGACTTTGTCGGCGTTGGCCTTGAGGTCGGCGGCCTGCTCCGGCGTCACCACGCCCGCCTGGGCCTGGGCCTCGGCGAGGGCCACCCAGATGCGCCGCCAGTGCAGCCGCTTGATCGCCTCCGACCAGATCGCGCGCATCTCGGCGGAACCGTAGCGGCCGGTGAAGGGGGAGTCGAGGTTAGAGAGAGTCATCCGTCACGATACCCAAATCCCCGCACATCCCTCTCGCTCTTCCGCCAGTCCTTGCGGACTTTGACGTGCAGCTCGAGGTAGACGGGCTTTTCGAGCATCTTCTCGATTTCGAGCCGGGCGGTCACGCCGATGTGCTTGAGTCTTTGCCCGCCTTTGCCGATGACGATGGCCTTGTGGGATTCGCGTTCGACGTAGACGGTAGCGGCGACGTAGGTCGGCGCGTTGGCGCGCTCGTTGAACTCCTCGATCTCGACCGCGATGCCGTACGGGACTTCCTGTTCGAGCGCGTTGAGCGCCGCCTCGCGAATAAGCTCACCCGCCAGGTCGCGCAGGTGCGTCTGGGTGACCTCGTCCTCCGGGTACAACTGCGGCCCCTCGGGCAGGGCCTGCACAATCAGGTCGAGCAGCGCGTCGAGGTTGTCGCCGCGCTTGGCCGAGACGAGCATCCACGGCGCGCCCGGCGCGAGCGCGCGGTAAGCGTCAGAGTATTCAATCACGTGCTCGGGTTTGAGCAGGTCGCTCTTGTTAAGCGCCAGGACGACGGGCGCGAGGCCGGGCTTCCGGGCGATGACCTCGGCCAGCCGCTCGTCGCCGGGGCCGGGCGGGACGGAGACGTCCACGATGAACAGCACGGCGTCGGCGTCGAGCAGGGCGCGGGCGGCGCTGTCCACCATCGCCTTGCCGAGCGCGTTCTTCGGCTCGTGCATCCCCGGCGTGTCCACGAAGACGACCTGGGCGCCGGGGCGGGTGAGGATGCCCAGCTGGTTCTGCCGCGTGGTCTGGGGCTTGTCGGAGACGATGGCGATCTTCTGCTCCAGCAGGTAATTAATGAGCGACGACTTGCCCACGTTGGGGCGGCCGACGACGGCGATGAAACCAGATTTATGAGGAGCGTCGGTCATTGAGAGCGTTTACGCAATACGCAATACGTAATACGTATTACGTATTGCGTATTGCGTAGAGAAGAGTTAGTGCAAAGCAACAGGACTGAAATTCGTGTCACGGTCATAGTAATCTTCATTCTCCGCCCGCTTGAGAAAGTTGACGGCGACGTAAGTCAGCGGCGTGGCGAGGGCTTCGTATGCGGATTTGAAAAGCCATTGGGCGACGACGAGTGGGCCGAGGTCCACCGTGGGCAAAATCCCGGCGAAGGCGATGGTGATAAAGACGCCCGAATCGGCCAGCTGCCCGACGAGCGTGGAGCCGATGGTGCGCGCCCACAGATGCTTGCCGGCGGTGGCGATTTTGAGCTTGGCGATGACGAACGAGTTGAGGAATTCGCCGGCGAGATAGGCGGTGAACGAAGCCAGCAGCAGGCGCGGGGTGAAGCCGAGGATGGCCTCGTAAGCCTGCTGGGCAGCGGCAGGCGAGTCGTACACCGCGGCGTTCCAAAACGGGGCGGGGGGCAGTTGTCCGCCAATCCAGATGGTGATGACGGCGAACAGGTTGCAGGCGAAGCCGGTCCAGATCACCTGCCGGGCGCGGGCGTAGCCGTACACCTCGGTCAGCACGTCGCCGAAGATGTAGGAGATGGGGAAGATGATGACGGCGGCGGGCAGGAAGAGCGGGCCGGCGAGCGGCAGTTCCCCGAACGCCGCGAGTTTGACTGCGATGATGTTGGAGATGATCAGGCAGGTGACGAAGACGGCGGTGATGGGCGTGAAGTAGCGGTAAGCGCGCATCTATTTCTATTTCTCTTTCTTTCCCTCTTTTTTCTCGCGCGTCGCCACGACGGTGATGCTGATGCCGCCTCGCACTTTGAAGGCGCCGGTCACTTCAATCCAGTGCGGGTCGAGGGCCTTGACCAGATCGTCACAGATGGTGTTGGTGGCGTGCTCGTGAAAGACGCCCTCGTTCCGGTACGACCAGAAGTACAATTTTAGGGATTTCGACTCCACGATCTTCTTATCCGGGATGTATTTGATGGTGATCGTGGCGAAATCCGGCTGGCCGGTGGCCGGGCAGATGCAGGTGAATTCGTCGCACGTCAACGTGACGACGTAGCGCCGCCCCGGATGGCGGTTGGGGAAGGTTTCGAGTTTTTTGCTCGGCCGGTTCTTCTTTTGCCCCAGCAGGGTGAGGCCGGCGAGGTCGGACTTAGGAGTGGGCATAGTGAGGTAGTGAACAGTGGGCAGTGAACAGTGAGCAGTGAACAGTGGGTAGTAAACAGTGAACAGTAAGTAGCAAGTTAATTACCGTTTACTGTTCACTGTTCACCGTTCACTATTCACTGTTTACTTGCCATTCCGGCGGGCACGCGCGCGCCTTTTACCGCGCGGACTTTGTCCCACAGACGGCAGAAGGAGCACTCGCCGGGCGCGGAGGTGGGCTGGCCGCACTTGTCGCAGGCATGGAGCTCGACGTCGTCGGCAGTCTGCGCGAACAGGCCCTGCTCTTTAGCCTGGAGGAAGCTGAGATAGAACTGGAGTTTCGCGCCGGGGCGTCCTTCTTCCATCTGGTTCAGAATTTCCTTGTACCAGATCGTCGTCGAGCCGACGGCGTGCGGACATTCGTCGTAGATGTACTCGACGCCGCGCACAATGGCGTAGGCGGCCATCTCGCGCTCGTAAAAACGGCAGAGGGGCTTGACTTTGCGCGCCAGGCCGGGACGGTTGGCCTCCAGCACCGGGGCCTGCCGCACCAGGTAGCCGCCCTGCCACTGCATGGTGTTTTGCATCAGCACGGCGGCCTCGTCGTCGAGATTGTGGCCGGTGGCCAGCACGGTATAGCCGCCGTCGTAGGCGGCGCGGTTCATGATGTAGCGCTTGTTCAGCCCGCACACCGAGCAGGGCTTGTCGCGCCCCCGGTTGCTGATGACGGCCAGTTCGGGGATGGTCGCGCCGTAGGTCTGCTCGACCTCGACGACGACGAGTTTCAGGCCGCGCTCGTCGGCGAACTGCTGCGCGAGGCGGCGCGACTCATCAGAGTAGTTGAAGCCTCCGTCAATCCCCAGCCCGATGTACAGACCATCGGCTTGGTAGCCCAGGCGGTGCAGGATGTCCCACAGGCTGAGCGAGTCTTTGCCGCCGGAGATGGCGACGAGGATTCTGTCCTCCGGCGTGAACATCTTGTACTTCTCGATGAAGCGCTGGCACTGCTCCGGCATCCATTCGAGGAAGTGGTCGGCGCACAGCGCCAGTTTGTGCTGGCGCATGTTGATGACGGCTGTCCCGCCGCACTTGCGGCACTTCATCGCCAGCCCCCACCCCGGCCCTCTCCCGTCGCAGAACGACAGGGGAGGGGGCTGCCGCCTGAAATCACCGCCACCAGTTTGACCTTCTTCATCTCTTCCTTCAAGATGGTGTCGTCGGTGATTAGTTTGCCGTCTACGACGGCCAGCACAGTCTCCGGCTGGAGGCCGACCTTCTTGATCGCGTCGCGCACCGTCATGCCCGCCGGGACTTCGTAGGTCTCGTTCCGGTAGATCAATGTGACGCTCATAGACTGGATTTTACCAGAAATAGGGGGAGAGATCGACGCGGTTTCCAAAACCGCGTCGGTCTGCCTGCACGGCGGCTACTTTTTCTTCTTGCGCCGCTGGCTTTTGCGTTTGGGCGCCGGGGAGGACAAAGAGGATGGCGCTTGCCAACGAATGGGTTGGCCCGCTGGATGGGTCAGCGAGGTCGGACGCTGGCGACGGCGGTTGCCCTGCAAACCGAATTGCATGTCCCACATCATTTTGCCGAACTCGGTGCGCCCGCGGAAGTCTTGGGGCTTTTCGCGGGCGGTTTTCAGGCCCAGTTCGATCTGCACGTCCTCCCAGTCGCCCAGGATAAACTCCTCCACCCAGCCTTTGGCAAAGGCGCGCTCGATGATGGGCGCGACCTCGACGGCGCGCAAGCCGACGAGGTCGCTGACGATGAAGCCGTTGAGTTCGAACTCGTCATCTTTGGTCGGGCGTTTTTCGAGTTGATGGGTGAGAGCCGCTGTGCACTGGGCGCGGACCGCGGGATAGTGAACCGCGATTTCTTTCAGCCCCTCGGCGGCGGCGCTTCGAGCGTGAAGCGGGTGCGAAGACTCGCGCAGATAGGCCGCAAGAGGCGGAACGGCCGCTGGCCCAATCAGGCCAAAGACGCGCGGCAGTTCGGAGCCGACCCAGTCGTCCTTATCTTCGTCACTCCAGTGAAGAATGCCGATGAGCGGCTCGATGGCCGCCTCGGCGCGGAGCTGGCCGAGCGCCCGCCAGGCGTGAAGCCCGGCCCAGACTTCTTGGCTCTCCGAGTCGGCCCAGCGTAGCTCCTCGTCCAGCACCATGCGGATGAGGTCAGGGACGTGATCCGAGGTGAAACCGAGGCGCAGATAATCGAGCCAGTCGGTCTTCTCGCGCGGGTCGCCCAGGGTGAGGAGTTG
>DAOTXG010000458.1:0-19008 GCA_034435515.1 Anaerolineales bacterium | reverse complement strand
ATGCGCGCCACCGGGGCCGCGCCGCCACAGTCGAGTTCACCGGCTTCGACCTCTTCAATCCTGGCGGTTTTCATGGCTTGCGTGATCAAACTGGTGACGATGTAGCGCGGCGGTTTCTCGGCGGCCTGCATACCTAGCACGGCTGGCAACCTAACATCCATCTCGGCGATCAGCCCGCCGGGGTACTCCTTGCGCGCCGTGCACATGCCCTCCCTCACCGTCACCCCGGCCACATAGCCGAGGTAGGGCATGCCCAGGGAGTCGGCCAGCAGCGGCCCGACCGGTCCATCCAGGTCGTCGTGGGCCTGCACGCCGGTCAGCACCAGATCAGGGTGGAGCTCTTTGATCACAGCCGCAAAGGCGCGCGCCAGGGCGTGGCTGTTCACCCCCATCTCGAAATCTCCGGTCAGTTTGATCAAGCGGCCGGCCCCCTTGGCCGCTGCGGTATAGAGCACATCCTCCGCCCCCTCAACGTCCGGGGTCACGATGATTACCTGGCCTCCGCCACGTTCTTTCAGCAGGATCGCCTGCTCGATGGCGTGGTCGTCGAATTCGTTAAGGATCAGGCGCAGAAAAGTGCGATCCAGCGCCGCCCCGCTGGCGTCAATTTCCAGTTCCTCGACGAGATCAGGAGCGAACTTGATCGGAACGACGATGTTCATCTAACCCTCTCCCTTCGACCGGGCTTCCGCTGAGCGTCAGCCGAAGCGCTCAGGGCAAATCTAGTCAAACATCGCCTCGGCCAGCAACTCAGCGATGTCTTTGACGAGCAGTTTCTTCTCAAACCCCATACTCTTGACGGCATCCTCAAAGCGCGGCGCCTCGTACGGGCAGGTGACGGCCAGAATCTGGGCGCCCGAATCCAACGCCTCTTTGACTCGCCACTCGGACATGCGGGTGTGAGTCCGCTGCCACACGAATCCGTCCAGCCAGTTCCCACCGCCGCCTCCGCCGCAGCAGATGCTGTTCGCGCGGTTGTGAGGCATTTCGACGAGTTCCAGGCCCGGGATCGCCTTGAGCAACTGGCGCGGTTCTTCGTAGATGTTGTTATTGTTCGCCCGGCCAATGCAGCAGGGGTCGTGGTAGGTCACCCGGTATTTCTGCTCGTGCCGGAGCCGTGGTTTGAGTTGTTCGAGGCGTTCGGCCAGGAACTGGGTATAGTGCTTGATCGGGAAAGAGAAGCCCGCCGAGGGATATTCGTTCTTGAAGACGTTGTAGGCGTGGGGATCGGTCGTCACGATCTCTTTGAACTGATATTTGCGGAAGGTCTTGCCATTTTTCTGGGCCAGCATCTCAAACAAGCCGCGCTCGCCGGCCAGGCATTGAATATCGCCGTCGCTGTTCTCCTCCGGTCCAAGGATGCCGAAGCGCACCCCGAGCGCCTGGAAGATCTTGGCCATCGCCTTGCTGACCGGCTGGAGGCGCGGGTGATAGGAGGCGTAATCGCCGACGAACCACAAGACGTCAACCGGCTCTTTAGTCTGAGCCAGGATTGGAACCGGCGCAGTGAAGTCCCTGGCCCACGCCGCGCGCTTGCGAGGCGATTCGCCGAGCGTGTTCCCGTAGCGGCGCGTATTCTCCAACGCAGTTTGCAGTTCGGACGGCACCTTGCGCCTGAGCAGCATCTCGGTTTTCAGACTGGCCAACAGCCCGCTGGTCAAGGGGATTTGAGCCGGGCAGACGCTGGAGCAGGCGAAACACGAGACGCACAGCCAGATCGTTTCGCTAGCGAGGACTGGCGCGAAGTCATCCGCGCGCAGCGCCGCAATGAGCAACTGGGGCGGGTAATCCATCGCAAACCCGTAGGGGCAGATGCCGCTGCACATGCCACACTGAAGACAGAGCCTCAGTCTCTCGCCGCGCGGTGTGGCCTCAAGAACCTGGTTGTAGAATGAGCGGTCAACGGTTGCTGTGGTCAAGGAACACCTCCTCAATGCTTATAGGCGACTATTCAGATGGAAAAGGTTCCGAGAAAAAAATAAGCGGCTTCAACCCTCGTCTGAGGTGAAACCGCTTCGTCAGCCCGGCAAACACTTGACAGCCGTCTCGCTGTCATCGGCCTTCTCCTTTTGGCGCCATGAGGCCAAGCGCTATGCGCCAGACTTATCTTGACCGATTAGATTATGTCAGCCTAACCTCCCAAAACAAGTGATGGATGTCATCGGCCATTTGTACAATATATCACAATTCACTTATCCCGCGTCGGGCAGCCAGCAGTGCGGCTTCTACCCGGCTGCGCACGTGCAGCTTGCCGAGGACATTCGTCATGTAGTGTTTGACTGTCTTCTCGGCCAGGTGCAGGCGCTCCCCAATCTCGCGGTTGGTGAGACCTTCGGCCACGAGGCGCAAAATCTCCCGCTCGCGCTCGGTGAGTTCGTGCAGCGGGTCGGGCAGGCGGGCGTGCGTGAGTTCCACCAATATCCCGGCGGCCAGCGACGGCGAGACATAGACCTCGCCGCCGGCCACGGCGCGAATCACGTTGGCCAACTCCCGCGCCGATACGCCCTTGAGCACATAGCCGCGCGCCCCGGCTTTGAAGGCAGCCAGCAAATCGTCTTCGTGTTCGGAAACGGTGAGCATCACGATCCTGACCGCTGGACAGGCAGCGGCGATTTCCCTGGCAGCCACCAGTCCGCCTCGCTCCGGCATGGCAATGTCTAACAGCAACACATCAGGCAGGAGATCACGCGTCAAGCGCAGGGCCTCCTCCGCAGTAGCGGCTTGCCCTACAATCACCAGGTCGGCCTCGCCGGCGAGCGAGTGGGCCACGCCTTCGCGGAAGAGAGGATGATCGTCGGCGATGACCAAGCGGATCGGCTCACTCACTGTCCACCTCCGGCATCGTCAGGGGCAAGCGGGCCCGAATCACGGTCCCAGCGCCTCGCGCGCTTTCGACTGCGAACGTCCCGCCAAGAATTTCCACACGCTCTCGCATCCCGACCAGGCCGAGGCGCCCATCAGGGGTCACGGCCTCAGGATCAAAGCCCGGGCCAGCATCGGCGATCTCGACGACCAATTCGTTCGCCCCGGTGATCGTTACCCGCTGACCCACCCCACCCGCATGGCGAAAACTATTGGCGAGTGACTCCTGCAACAGACGATAGAGCGCGATCTTGAATGGCAACGGCGCATCGGAGGGAACTTCACTCATCGTCAGCGTCACTCGTTGCCCGGTTTTGTGCTCGTAGCCGCGCACCACACGCTCGGCAGTTTCAGTCAGCGAGAGTCGCCCGATCTCAGGCAGCCGGAGACCGGCAGAGATCTCGCGCAGTTCGCTGAGCGCGGATTGCAGCGCGGTCTGGATGGTGCGGAAATCCTGACTCACCGTGCGCCCCCTCGCGACGGCGATGGCGCAGGCAGCGCACACATCGGCCAGCGCTTCGATGCGAAGCAGCGCCAGGCCAAGGTCCTGTCCCGGCCCATCGTGCAAATCCGTGGCGATGCGGCGGAGGAAGCGTTCGTTGAGCGCAGTGGTGCGGGCCGCGGCCCGGCGGACGCGGTCGTGCAATTGCTCGTTCTGCGCCAGCAGCGCCGTGAGTTGGGTCACTTTATCGCGCAGGTCGCTTTGTTGGGCAAGGATGGTGTTGCTCGCCCGTCCGACCAACCCGGCCAGCAACACATACATCGCCAGTGTCGCCACGCCCACGACCAGCCAACTCCGCACTTGCGCCGTGCGCGCTTCACGCTCCAGGTCGTCGCTCGTCTGGTAGAACTCCGAGACCGCCACGATGGTGCTTGTACCTTCCACGCGAACAGGGGCATAGGTCTCAATCAGGCGTGACCATTGCTGGCGCTCGAATTCATTCTCCGGCTCGGTCAAATCGCTGATTTCTGTATGGACTTCGCCGGCGAAGGCGAGCGCGAGTTCAGGGCTGATGGCGAACTCGCGCCCAACAAGCGCGGGGTTGGTGCTGTACAGAATCCGACCATCCGCGCCCCAGACCTTGAAGGCGACGATCCGCTGGCCGAGCGGGGTGCCGGTGAGGAGGGACCCAAGCGAGGCCAGGTGCGCAGCATCCAGCCGATTGGCGTGAGCCAAGTCTTGCAGGTGGGGGGCGACGAAACTGTCTACGTACAGCGCCGTCACGGCCGCCGTGCGGTTGACGACGCCGATCTCGATCTGCCGCCCCACCCATGCGCCGATGACCAGCATGCCGGTGAGCAAGATGAGAAAACTGACCAGCAGGAATTGGCGGGCGAGGCTGAGGCGGGTGAAGGTGAACATAGACGGTCCTGTTACACTAATTCTATCGGCCAATGTCCGGCCTGACTACGGACTAAAGTCTTAACTTCTCGCGCCAAATGTCCTAACGAATCGCCTCCCCTGGCCCGTTCCCTTACCGGGCGACTTCCTGGACAATGAGAGCAAATCCAACAAGAAAGCGAGGACAAAGACATGGTCAAGCGAATCTTATTACTGGCCATCGCCAGCGCGCTGGTGTTGGCAGGCTGCGCCGGAGGAGCGGCCAGCGTGACCCCCGCCGAGCGCACCATCTACATGGCGGCTGTTGAGCCTAAGGGTGGGGCCACCGTTGAGGCAGAGCCTTTTCCGGCGCTGGCGCTGCCGGAAGGCGGCGGCTACATTCTCAAGGAGCCAAATGCAGAGGGCCGCTGGGAAGTAGAAACCTATCGTTGGGACCCCAGCACGGTCGTCGTCAATCAGGGAGACATCGTGACGCTGGAGATCGTCGGCATCAATGGCAAGGAGCATCCCTTTACGATTGAAGGCTACAACGTGAGCGCGGTGGTCAGGCGGGGCCAGCTCACGCGGGTGACCTTCACGGCCGACAAAGCCGGCATCTTCAAGCTCGCTTGCGGCGCGCACCTGCCCTCGATGCAGGCCGACCTGGTGGTGCTGCCCAAATAGCAATGTCGGCGCGTGATCCCCTGTCACTGCTGGCGATCTTGGAAGAACGCGACCGCCTCAACGGCGAGATACAGGATGGACTGGCGCGCGTCTTGGTCTACGTCATCACCGAGGCCCAGGCCGCGCGCCAGCATCTCGACGCCGGTCAGTGGGAGATGGCCAGGCGTAAACTCGAGGAACTCCTCGCCGTAACGCGTGAAGCGTATGCTGATGCACGCGACATTATTCGAGGAGCACGCAGGAATGGCAGAGGCGCGCATGGGCTGACGGAGTTACTGACCGAGCACGTCGAGCGATTCCGGCAGCAGAGCGGGGTGACCGTTGATCTGACCATTGCGCCAGCGTGGCGGGACGAAGACCTCACTCCCATAGCGCAGGTCCAAATCTTGCGCATTATGCAAGAAGCGCTCACCAACATCCGCAAGCACGCCGCCGCCCATCAGGTCAACCTCAGCCTGGCTGTCGAAGAAGGCCAGGCCCATATTCAAATCAAGGATGACGGACGCGGTTTCTTCCTGTCTCGCCACCTGCCCCAACTGCTCGGGCCGGTCTATTCCTCCCACGGTCTATGCACGATGCGCGACCGGACACGCGCCCTGGGCGGGACATTCCGCATTGAATCGTCACCCGGTCGGGGCACGCGCATCCTCGTACGGCTGCCACTGGACCAACCGTCTGAGGCAATACAATCATAAGCGGCGCGCCCTGCTTACCAAGGTCCTTTTCCTCACCGCGCCAATACGTTCACCCGCCTCAGCCAGCAATGCTGTACTCGTACCGTCCGCGCACGGGCTTGCCTTCCGCGTAGCGCACGAGGCGGAAAAGCGCCGGATCAAGCCCCTCGGTCTTCTGGCCCGTGACGAGGTCGGCGACCATTACGCCGACCGCCGGCCCCAGCTTGAACCCGTGCCCGCTGTGCCCGGCGGCAGTGAAGAACCCACTCTGCGGGGGTGTCTCGTCAATCACCGGATGCCAGTCGGGTGTGATGTCGTAGATGGCGGCGTACCCGCCCCGACTCTCGCCGCGTTCCATGCACGGGAAGCGCTGCGCCAGCCGCGTCCCCATGTCGGCCACAAACTCCAAATCCACGCGCTCGTTATAGTTGTCCGGGTTGGCGTGATGATTGGCTTCGTCGGGGCTAAGCGAGCCGATGAGAGTCAGGCCGCCCGTCTCGGGCCGGAAGTAGGTGACGTTCGGGAAATCGGCAAAGACGCGCGGAACAGGACTGCTATCTGGAGGCGGGTTGAAGAAAGAGACTTGCACCCGGCACGGCTGAATCGGCAGGTCCACCCCTGCCAGCCGGGCCACCCGCGCCCCCCACGGCCCGGCGGTGTTGACGACCGCCCCGGCGGCAATTTCGCCCCGGCTGGTCACGACCCCCTTTATTCGCCCGCCTGCCATTTGAATGCCCGTAACCTCGGTCTCTGTCCAAATGGTCGCGCCCAGCCGCCGCGCCGCCTCGCCAAACGCATTGACCGTGAGCGACGGATCGGCGTAACCGCCTTCCGGCTCGTAAGCCGCGGCGATGCCCTCGACCTCCGCCATCCCCGGCGCGATCTCGCGCAGCTCCCCGGCGGAAAGCAGCCGGGTGTTGATGCCGACCTCGCGCTGCATCGCCACGTTGGCCTCCAGGCCCGCGCGGTCCTGCGCCGAGGCCAGCACGACAAAACCAACCGGGCGAAAACCGCAGTCCCCGCCGACGACGTCGGCGAAATTCTGAAACACACGGAGCGAAAACAGCGCCATGCGCGCGGTGAGCGCGTTCGAATAGTGCTGCCGCACAATCGCCGACGATCTGCCGGTCGAGCCGCCTGCCAGAAAACTCTTTTCCACTAATATCACCTTCAGGCCGCGCTCGGCCAATCGGAACGCCGTGCTTGCACCCATAATGCCTCCCCCGATGACGACGACATCGGCTGTTGGTTTCATTCACGTATCTCCGTTTCTTCGTAATCCGCGACCGCTCGCCGGAGACCATTAGGTATTTCCCGCTCGGCCCAGGTCCCCCGCTCGGCCGTCACGGCGACGATGTGGCCGGTCGCGACCTGCCGCCCGTCCTGCTCGGCGCGAACGTCAAACTCGTAACGGATGCTCCGCCGCCCCAGATGGGCTATGCGGGTGTGGACGTGCAATACTTCCGGCCACCTGGCGGACGAATGGTAATTGCAATGCGACTCGGCGTAGAGCAGGTCAATCCCTTCTGCCCACATTTTGTCGTAGGCGTAGCCGATGGCGGCGTGATATTCGGTTGCGCCTACGTCAAAATAGAACAAATACTGCCCGAAATTGACGTGCCCCTGCAAATCGGTTTCATTGAAGCGCACTTTGATTGGAGTTGAGAACTTGAATGGCTCGCTCATTTTGTTACTTCCACCCCATAATCCCGCAGCGCGCTCTCCCGCGATACCTTGCCGTCGCGCACGTCGCGCAGCAGCGCCTCGCGCTCCCGCTCGGCGGGGTCGCCGTAGCCGCCTCCGCCAGCCGCGTCCATGATCACCTCGTCGCCGGGCTGGAGGCGCGTCAGGCCATAGGGATTGCCCGGCTTGCCATTGACAAGAAATTGCGCCCGCACCCCCGGCCGGCCCCCGAACAGGCCCTCCGGCGGGAGGCGAAAACGCCCGGACTGGATGCCCAGGCTCACCGGCGAGTGGGGAGTCGTAGACAGCGCATCCCCATGCGTGGTCTCACCCTCCGGCACGCGAAAAACCTCCCGGCGTCCCAGGCCGCCGCGCTGCCGGCCCGGCCCGCCTGAGTCCGGCAGCAACTCGCGCCGTTCCACGATCAGCGGCGTATCGCTTTCGAGAATCTCCACGGGCGTATTGGCGCCGTTGGCCGGGAAGATGAAGCATCCTTCGCCGTCCCGGCTGCCCCCCGCCCCCAGGCCGCCGCCGCGAATGAGCACTGTATGAAACGGCGAGCCGTCCTTGCGGCGGCCATAGAAGACCTGCATCGTCGCCGGTGTGCCGCCGCTGCCGGCAATCACCCGGTCGGGCAGCGCCTGCGCCAGAGCGCGGTAGACAATTTCGGTGAGGAAGTGGCCGATCTGCATGCGCGCCGCAACTGCCGCCGGAAAGCGGCAATTGACGACTGTCCCTTCCGGCGCGGTCAGGTGAATCGGCGCAGCGCTCCCGTCGTTGTTCGGAATGTCCGGGTCAAAGATGCTCTTGATCGCCATGTGGACGTAGGCGTAAGTGAAGTTGTAGACCACGTTGCCGCCCCAGTCTACCTGAGGCGAGGAGCCGGACAGGTCCACGGCGATGTCGCTTCCGGCGACCTCCACCGCGCACTTGATCACCAGGTCTGGCCGGCCCTCCATCTGCTCGATCACACCCTCGGCGCAGTAGAGGCCGGGGGGAACTTTGGCAATAGCGGCCCGGATGCTCTGCTCGCTGCGCGCGATGATTTCGTCGGCCAGATCGTCCAGCCCATCCAATTTGTGCTCGGCCAGCAGACGGCCTACCTGCCCGGTGCAGACGTGGTTGGCCGCGATCTGCGAGCGGATGTCGCCGATCACCTGCTCCGGCGTGCGCACGTTCCAGCGGATCATTTCCAGCACGGCCTCGTTCAATTGGCCGCCGTCGTACAGTTTCACCAGCGGGATGAACAGCCCTTCCTCGAACACGTCGTGGTTGTCCGAGGCCACCCGCCCGCCGATGTCGGCGTGGTGCAGAACGCAGGCAGTGAAGGCGGTCAGCCGGTCACGGTAGAAAATCGGGCTGAGCACACAGACGTCGTTCAGGTGTCCGGCCAGCGCCCAGGGGTCGTTGGTGATATACACGTCCCCGCGGCGGAAAGAGTCGGCGGGGAGGCTTTGCACGAGTTTCTTGATCCCCAGCGCCATCGCGCCCGATTGCCCCGGCGTGGCGAAAGTGCCCTGCGCCAGTTCGCGCCCCCGGCGGTCGGTGAACATGCAGGTGTAATCGTGCGCGTCGCGCAGCAAACTGGAGAAGGCCGTGCGGGCGACGGCGGCGTCGGCTTCGTCCACGATGGAAATCAGCCGCCGCCAGAGGATTTCGAGGGTGATGGGATCGAACTTTTGAGTCATGCCGTTTGTTCTCTATCCGCAGACCCTAAAGGTCTTCAAGACCTTTAGGGTCTTCAGCTGTGGGTCTCCACATATTTTTGGGCAACTCTCGGCGCATCCGCTCAACAATGGCGACTTTTTCTTCCCACGATAAGGCGGCCAGCGCCAATCGCCGTTGGGCTTTCGCAACAAAAATATTGGAAATATCAGGGTACGTTTTGTGCAGGGGCGGGTCATTCAGGTTCATTAATGTTCATCAAAAAGCATCCCCTGCGCCGTCTTCCCCTTGGTCCAAAAATGGCGCTGGGGGTCATAATGCCAACCAAGGCTCTCTATCATTTCCGTGAACTCGTTTCTGGTGATGGTCAGTGAATCAATTGCCCCTTGATTCCATGCGTCAATGACGACTCGATTAAACAAGTATTCACCATAGACCGTGTTGGAATTCAAATGAGATAGAATGCCGCGAACTGTCGCGGCCAGGTCAAACCCATTTCTGAGTTCAATCTGCCGCCGTACGCCAGTCTTGCGGAAAGTCAATATCATTTCTCCAGCCAGAACCGATTCTCTATTCTTTTTCTTGTGCATTGACCAGATCGGATCGCCGACTTGGGCGACAGCCGCCTTGAGTTCTGCGCCCGATTCGGCCGCCGCCGAGAGTATGGCCTCAAAGTAGGCGACGTTCCAATGTTGGAAAACCACAGAAAGCCATCGTTCATCCTTCAACATTCGCATACAGGCTTGTATGCTGTTCCGAAGGCGTTCCACATACTCTGCCTCGGTATGCCGTAGCTCACCGCCGACGATGATTTCCTTTTGCCTGACTTCTTGGTTCGGCATCAGGCCGAGCCAGTGATTCCAAAGTGTGGAGAGATCAAGATACGATATGTGTCCCCCATAGGGTGGATCCGTGAAAATGTAATCAACCTTGCCCTCTAATTGTTCGCTCAGATCTTCAATATCTTGGTTTCGGGCTTCGAATGAACCGAACCACTTCCCGGTTGCGCTTTTAAGCCTAATGGCATTGTCAATCTCTCGTTTTGCGGCAATGACGTTGTGAGCCCTTTCCTCAAACGTCGGCCACGCCGGTAACTCGACCGGCGTTTTTGCAATCTTGTAGCGATAGATACTGAATATGCTCGATCCGCCCCGTGACGCCGCCCGGCCCTTTGCGGACAAGAAGGTCTTGTTGAGTTTTGCGAGCGTAGCCGACCAGGCGAGCAACATGCCGTTTCTGCTGGGTTTGTCCAGGGTTTTCTCAACTTCAGTCTTGAGGAGGGCGAGCGCCGCCAGTTGGCGCGGCGTAAACAGATCGAGGTAATGTTCTACGTCCGAATTGGCTGGGAGGCGCACGTTTTCTGGGACCGGCAAGGAGTCCAGAATCTTATTGATCTGCGGTGTGTCGCTTCGCTCTATTTCCTCAATCTTCGACTGACAGGCGGCTTTCAACCGGCCCAGGGCCTCTTTGTAAGAACTGATCTCTCCTTCCGCAAGGCCAGCGATGCCCTGAGCAATAAAATTGGCTAGAGGATTGATGTCGTTATGGATAGCCACCCGGTTCTCAAGAAACGCTTCGATTGCAGTGACGCCAGACCCCCCAAACGGGTCTGCGACGCAATCGTGCTCTCTGGAAAACTGCAAGACATATTCACGAATCACATTGAATGGGCGGCGCGTGAAGTACGGGTGAACACCGTAGTGTCGCTTCGCTTTCTGCCTTTGAGCAGTGATGGGACGGTCAATTGGGTGAATGTTAGCGTAGTCGCTCATGAATCGAAGTGGTGTGCGTGCTGACAAAGAGCCTCTAACTCTACGACGTCAATGTGCTTGGGTATGACTTTGTGATCATGGAAGGCGCAAAGAACCAACGCGCGCGACAATTCCTCTTTGCCGTATTTTTTCTCCTGGTATTCAAAGTCTCGGCTGCGTCTCTTGATCTCGACTGGGACGGTGTAGGCCGGGTAGCGAAGGAATTGAAGAGAGGTTGCCACGCAGTCATAGCCTTTGCCCACATAGGCGCCTAATCTCAATCCAAGATGGGCCAAAGGCCCAGAAGCACGAAGAAGGTCGGGCTCTTGAACATGGGGGATCTTAGACTGAGGACGGTGATCTGCAACCACCCGACAAATCTCCTCAAGCGACCAACGGACAATGCCTGTGTGGTGCCGCTCTACATAGGCCAATTGCTCAGTCCATAGAGGGCTAATATAGTGATGAGTAAAAGTCAGTGGGTTGGGAATCCTACGAATCGGGATTGGCTTTCTGCCCCCAGCCAGCTTGTAATAAAGCGGAGTGACGTAAAAGACGTCTTCAACAACCTCAATGTCAACGTCAATGCGTTCAAAGTCCCCTCTTGGCAGATTGTACCAATGCCTGATTGCTTCGCCTATGCTTTGTCCGGCGCGACCTTGTTGAATTCGGTCGTGACCTACCTCGCCGGGCACTGGTTTCTGCCCTTTGCCCAGTTTTCGGTCTCGACTTACGGCAAAGAAGTGTGATTTGGTGGCGCCGTATGGCGTAATCAAAGCTACTGGAACACCACCCTTCTCCCGTAGATACAGCTTAACAGGGTCTGTCAGATCGTGAAAGTAGTACTGCGGGCCGCCTGTTGCACGGCTGGCTCGTTTAGTCTGTTGCAGGTGCATAGGCTGATTACCTCACGAGCGATGACTACCTCTTCACATGCGATGCTGGCGGCTGGTTCTGAAGTGTACGCTTGATACAGCGGGAGTGCAAATAGCAATGCCAGCGCGCTCATTTGGCTTCAAACCTCCTGCATCTCCATCCACAAAAACCCAAACTCATCCACCCTCACCTTCGCGTCCTCGCCCACAACCACCGTCGACTCGCGCTCCTCGACAATCGCCGGGCCTGAGAAAGTCGCGCCGGGGAACAACTTGTAGCGGTCGTACACGGTGAACGGGACGAAATTGCGCGCGAGGCCGGAGAACGCCTTGCGCTCGCCTTTGATCGCGTCTTGAATGCGGCCACCCATGTAAGGCAATCGCGGCAGTTCAAGCAGGCGCACTGGCAAACTCGCGCGCACGCGGAAGTTGACGAACTCCACAGGCGACTCCGGGTACGTGCGCCCATACAGCCGGGTGTAGGTTTCGTCGAAGCGGCGGCGCATCTCTGCCGGGTCGAGCGCCGTGAAATCGCGCTCCGGAATGAGCAGGTTAGTCTCGGATCCCTGGCCGATGAAACGGGCGTCCACCGAACGGGAGAACTCGATGGCGCCCTCCGTTCCGGCTTTTTGCAGTGTACGCTCCCCTTCCCTCTCCATCTCCTGAAACAGCCTCTCAATCTTCCCAAAATCCGCCGCCAGCAGGGGCGCTTTGTGACTGCGCGCCAGGTCGAAGGCGCGCGGGGCGGTGAAGAAGCCCAGGGCCGATCCAACGCCGGCGTTGGGCGGCGCGACGACGCGCGGCGCGCCCAACTTGCGCGCTAACCCGTAGGCGTGCACCGGCCCCGCCCCGCCAAACGCGGCGACCGTGACGGTGCGCGGGTTGCCGCCGCGCTCGGCGATGTGCGTCTTGGCGGCGGCGGCCATCGTCTCGTTGATGAGGTCGTGGATGCCCCAAACGGCCTGGATGAAAGAAACGCCCAGCGGCCTGGCGACGCGCTCCTCAACGCCGCGCCGCGCGGCCTCGGCATCCAGCCTCATCGCGCCGCCGAGGAAGTAGTCGGCGTCGAGGTAGCCCAACAGCAGGTCGGCGTCGGTCACTGTCGGCTCGGTTCCGCCCCGCCCGTAGCAGATGGGCCCCGGCTCAGCCCCGGCGCTTTCCGGCCCGACCTGCAGAGTGCCCAGACGGCTCATGCGCGCGATGCTCCCGCCGCCCGCGCCGATCTCCATTAAATCTACGACTGGGACCTGAATAGTCAGGCCGCTGCCCTTCATGAAACGCTGCACGCGCCCCACTTCAAAGGTGGGCACGACCCCGGCCACGCCGCCCTGAATCAGGCAGGACTTAGCCGTGGTGCCGCCCATGTCGAAGCAGAATATCTCCGGCAGGTTGAATAGGCGGCTGAAGTATTCGCCCGCGATCACCGCTGCCGTCGGCCCGGATTCGATGATACGCACGGGGAACTCGGCGGCGGTTTCCGCGGACGTGACGCCCCCGCTGGAGAGCATGATGAACAATCGCCCACGGAACCCTAGCGCGGCCAGCCGGTCGTACAGCCGCCGCAGGTATTTCTCGGTGAGCGGCTTGACGTAGGCGTTGGTGACTGTGGTGCTGGTGCGCTCGTACTCTCGAATCTGCGGCAAGACTTCGTAGGAGATGGAGACGAAAGCCGAGGGAAATTCTTCGTAGATGATGCGCTTGAGCGCGAGTTCGTGCGCCGGGTTCTCGAAGGAGTTGAGCAGGCAGACGGCGATGGACTCGACGCCCATACTCCTCAGGGCGAGCACGCGCGCGCGTGCATCTTCGGCGTCCAGAGGCTTGAGCACGCTCCCGTCGGCGCGGACGCGCTCGGCCACCTCCAACCGGCGCCGTCGGGGCACGAGCGGCTCAGGGAACTCGGCGAAGACGTCGTACGGCGCATAGCGGATTTCACGCCCCAACTCGAGTACGTCGCGGAAGCCCCGCGTGGTGATCAACCCGGTGCGCGCTCCCTTGCGCTCGATGATGGCGTTGATCACCAGCGTCGTGCCGTGGATGATTTCCTCCAGCCGATCCGTACAACCGGGCGCCGCGCCCGCCAGCCCGCGAATCCCCTCCTCAATCGCGTCCGCCGGGTCGCGCGGCGTGGTCAGGCATTTGTAGGTGGTGATCGCTCCGGTTTCGTCGTCCAGCAGAACGAAGTCGGTGAACGTGCCGCCGACGTCAATTCCGAGCCGCATAGAGTGCTCCCGCTCCCATGTGCTAAACAATTTCGACTTCAACCGTCGTCGGCACGGCCCGCCGGATCGCATCGCCAACGGGCGAATGGCGTTCAGCCCATTCGACGATTTCGTGCAGTTGCTCCGGCGCTGCGCCGTCTGCCGCAATGCGAACGCGAACTTCTACGTCGAGCGGCCCGGCGGGGATAGCGTCGTCCATCCCCAACAGTCCCCGATCATCCGATGTGCTGCCGATAGTGACTTCGAGCGTCCTCAG
Source organism: Anaerolineales bacterium (assembly GCA_034435515.1). GTDB lineage: Bacteria > Chloroflexota > Anaerolineae > Anaerolineales > UBA6663 > DATDRS01. The sequence continues at coordinate 5,018 of DAOTXG010000458.1, read as the reverse complement.
ATTCACACCCAACTGCGCCGCGCGCATGGCGATGACGGTGACTTCACAGTTGGCAAGAGCGGCGCGCAGCAACCAACCGGGCGAGGGCGCTGAAGCTCCGCCGCCGACGCCTTTTGGCATATCGCTGACCAGCGTCCAATCATTCGGCCCCGACGCCCGACAGCGCAGTTCCTCTTCAATGACGGCGGTGGCGGGTTTGTCAGGGGAGCACGCCTCATCGGGATTGGCCGTGTAGTAGCCGATGACGCCTTCAAGAGATTTTTGGATGTGTTCGGTGGTCATAGTTATTTTTCTCATCGCCTCTCTGTCAGATGATGCCCCGTTCGCGCCGGGCCTGAATCCGTTCGCGGCTCATCCTCAACGTCCCGCCACCAATCGTCTCGTTGTGCTCACCGCGGCGCGGAGGAAAAGAAAGGACAGGCAAGGCGTCACCGCCGGCTTCGCCTGGCTGACTGAGTGACTGCGTCTAACTCGGCGAGAAAAGAGCGGTGACGGGGAAAGCGTTGGCGCATCTCTTCCACGAGCGCGTCGGCCTGCCGGGCCTCGCCTCGCGCGCGGAGCGTCTCCGCGCCTGCGCCAATCAACAGGGCTGCCTTGTCGTAGCTGCCCCGATGCTGATTGCCGACGATCGCCTCCACACGCTGCCGGATCACTTCCAGGCACCAGGCCAGAAGCGCTTCTTGCCTCTCCTTGCTCAAAGACAGATGGGGAACGTGCTCCGCGTATATGCGCTCTAACCGTTTGCGCGGGCTGGCTTCGGCCTTGTCCTCGTCGTCCCAGGAACCATAGCCGAGGCTGGTTTGCAGCCTTTGTTGCCAGAGCTGTTTCAGGTTCGCGGGAAGCGCGTTGGGCGCCTTTCCGGCGAGCAGGACGAGGCAGAACGGCGCAACCAGTCCCTGCGTATTGTCGCTGCTGCTCCAGCCCAGCACCTTCTCGCGGGCGGCCAGTTGGTGAGCCGCGTCCAGGTCTTGGGACAGCAGATAGGCGTGGGCAAGAACGGACTTGTCAATCCAGGCCGGCGCTTCAAAGCGGTCTTCCGCCCACCACATCTCTGATTCCCTCTGGCGGGGCGGGTGCGCCAGGTAATCCTTGATATGGTCTGCCGCCTGCTGCATCAGCCTGATTCTCTCTTTGTCAGCGGGAGCCGCCTCCCACAAGTCAAGCAGGCGCAGCAGGGTTGGCGCTGCGCTGAACGCCTCCCACCGGCCGGCGCGGAGGGCCTCTGTCTCGTTCAACCTGGCGGCCGCCGCGCACAGATAGTCGGCGACGGCGGCGCGGATGGGGAGTCTGGCTGGCAGGGTCTTAAGAGCCGCCTGCGCGCCGCTGAGAATCTCGCGGTGCTTATCCTCACTCTCCAGCGCGGCGAACCAGTCCAGATAGGCCCGCGGGCGTTTCTTGCCCTCCGCCTGCGCCAGTTCGGCCAACCCCTGCGTACCCTGCGCGAGGCGAATCGCCTCCCGCAGCCAGGCGTCGGCATCCGGGCCGCTCTGTTTCCGCAGGAACGCGATCCAATCCTTCAAGAAGCGGTCTTGATCAGGCAGGGGAGCGGGAGAAATCTGGATGAGGTCGTTCAGCATCGGGCGTGACCGGACGCCCCACGTCTGCGCCCGGCGCATCTGCTCCAACAGCGCTTGCGGGCGACCGGCCGGCCGCTTAGTCTCGTAAACCGCGCGCAGGTACCGGGCGCGGGCTTCGTCGAGGTCTACATCAATCAAGTCGCCCCCCTGCACCCCGCGCCCGTAGTCGTCTTCAACCTGGAGCGCCTCCTCGAACAGCTTCTGATAAGCGGCGCGGGCGAGAGCAAAGTTGCCGTAATCGAAGACGGCCTCGGCCCGGTCAAACAACGCGCTCAGCGGCTCTATGAATTCCTCGTAAGGCCCCTGGCTGTCCTCTTCATCGCCATAGTAGTCCCCCCAATGCTCTTCTTCCCAGTAGTCAGCGCCCTCTGTCCCCTCCTTGATTTCAGCCACGAGGTCGTCAATGTCGGTCAGCAAATCATCCTGCCGGAGCGCCTCTTGAGCGGCGGCGCCCGCCTTCACAGGTTTCAATTTGTCGAGGAACACCTGCCGTTCCGTTGGCGTCGTCTCCTGAGCCAGAGCGCGCAAGATGGCGCGCAGTTCGTCGGCCGAACAGGCGGCCAACCGTTTCTCCAGGGCCTCCCAAAAGGCTTTCAGCGATAGTTTTTCTGTGCGGGACATGGTTCACCTCCGGGCTAAATTATCCCACGCTCCCGCAGTTCAAGGAGTCGTTTGCCGTCCATTCCCAAAACTTCCCCGTAAACCCGTTCATTGTGCTCGCCGAGGCGCGGAGGGAAGGAAAGGGCAGGCAGGCCGTCATCGCCCACTTCGGCCAGCGGCGGCAGGATGACCTCCGCGCCGCGCCGCTCGTCGCGTACGTGAGTGAGCGCCTTTTTCAACAACGGCTCCTCCAACACCTCAGAGAGCGTATTCACCTTCGCCGCGGGGACGCCAATGCTGTTCAGCGCAGCCAGCAGATCGGCGGTTGTCATCTTCCGGGTGCAATCTGAAATGCGCTCGTTGAGGCGGTGAACGTCGGCGATGCGGCCTGCGTTGCGCTGATACTCCGGATCGGCCAACGACTCGAAGCCGGGGAGTCGGGTCATGGCCTCCCACTGCCGGTCGTTGCCGACCGCAATGTAGGCGTAACCATCGGACGTGGGGTAAACTGAAACGGGAGCAAAGAATTGATGCGTGTTGCCGCGCCGGGCGATGTGTTCGCCCAGGGCGGTGAGCATCAGGGGACTCGCCATCCACGCCGCCGCCGAGCGGAACATCGAGACGTCAATGCGCGAGCCTTCGCCAGTCAGCGCGCGTCTATACAGCGCCTTCATCACCGCGCCGTAGGCGTGCTCCGCCGCGCCGAGGTCCACCATCGGCAGGCCGAAGACGAGCGGCGGGCCGTCAGGCTCGCCCGTCAGCTCCATCCAACCAGCGCGGGCCTGCAAAATCGGGTCGTAGGCGGCCTCGTCGCACTCCGGCCCAAAGCCTGTGATGCCCAGCCAGATGATGTCTGGTCGGATAGTCTTGATGGTCTCGTAGTCAATGCCTAGTTTTGTGTAACTGGACGCGCGATTGTTGGTGGCGAAGATGTCAACCGGGAGAGTGGAGATTAGAGAGTGGAGAATTGATCTGCCTTCGGGATCGCTCAGATTGAGCGTGATGGCCTCCTTGCCGCAATTGTTCGGCAGGAAGTAACTTGCCATCCCCTCCTCGTCGAGAAACTTGCGGCCCACATACCGGTTCGGATCGCCGCGCCCCGGCGGCTCGACGCGGATCACCCGCGCTCCCTCCCGCGCGAGGCGCTGGGTGAGGAACGGCAGCGTGGTCGCCTGTTCGAGGGAGAGGATGGTGAGGTCGGAAAGCAGAGACATGGTTCGCTTTGTAAGCAGTAAACAGTTACCAGTAAACAGTTATCAGTAAACAGTGAACAGTTAACAATTGCCAGTGATCACTGTTGACTGTTGACTGTTCACTGTTGACTGTTGACTGTTCACCGTTGACTGTTGACTGTTCACTCCTAGAGCCTCACCGGCTCCCGAAACTCCCCAAACACCTTCTTCAGCACTTGTGTGATCTCGCCCAGCGTCGCGTAAACCCGCACGGCCTCCAGCATGGCGGGCATCACGCCGCCTGCGTGACCGCTGACCGCCGCTTCGCGCACCTTCTCCAGCGCGGCAGCCACGGCCTTCTGGTCACGGCTGGCGCGGATGGCATAGGTGCGGCGGATGGACGCCTCGGCTTGTTCCGGCTTGTACTCGTGCAGAGCAACGTCGCGTTGTTCCTGCGGAGCATCCATCCGATGCTTGTTGACGCCGACTTTGGCGATGACGCCGTCTTGCAGGCCCTTTTCGTAGCGCCACGCCTGAAGCGCCACCTCGCGCTGAACAGCGCCCTCGCTCACGGCTTTGACGATGCCGCCCATCTCGTCGTCCACGCGCCGCATCTCGGCGACGATGCGCTGCTCCATCTCATTCGTCAGCCACTCGACGTAGTACGAGCCGCCCAGCGGGTCCACCGTGTCGCACAGCCCCATCTCTTCCACCAGGATTTGCATGGTGCGGAGCGAGATGAGCGCGGCCTTTTCGGTGGGGATGGTGTAGGCCTCGTCGTACGAGCATAGCGCCATGGTCTGCGCGCCGGAAAGGGCGGAGATGAGGGCGTAGTACGCGCCGCGCACGATGTTGTTCTCCGGCTGCTCGATGGTCAGCCCCCCGCCCCCGCCTCCGGCGATCATCTTCATCTGCATCGCGCCCGGCTTCTGCGCGCCAAACTCGTCGCGTAGAATCTTCGCCCACAGCCGCCGCGCCGCGCGGAACTTCGCCACTTGCTCCCACAGGTTGCCGAAGATGTCGAAGTTGAACGAGATGCGCTCGGCGAAGTCGTCCACCTGCAAACCGCGCTTCATGGTCTCTTGAATGTAGGCGCGAGCGATGCAGTAAGCGTAGGCGATCTCCTGCACCGGGTTCGCGCCCGACTCGCGGATGTGGTAGCCGCACACGCTGACTGGATAATACTTCGGCGCGTGGCGGGCGCAGAATTCCATCGTATCCGTCACCAGGCGCAGGCCGTGCTCGACTGGGAAGATCCAAGCCCCGCGGCCAATGTACTCCTTGAGGATGTCGTTCTGCGCCGTGCCGCGCACCTCGGCCAGCGGGACGCCGTGCTTCTCCGCGACGACGAAGTACATCGCCATGATCGGCGCGGCGACGGCGTTGATGGTGAGCGACACGCTGATCTTGTCAATCGGGATGCCGTCGAAGGCGGTCTCCATGTCGGCCAGCGTGTCCACCGCCATGCCCACGCGGCCCACCTCGCCCTCGGCCAGCGGGTCGTCGGAGTCCAGCCCCATCTGCGTCGGCAGGTCGAAGGCGACGTTGAGCGCGTTCTGCCCGTTGGCGATGAGGAACTTGAAGCGCTCGTTCGTCTCAGGCGGCGCGCCGAACCCGGCGTACTGCCGCATCGTCCACGGGCGGGCGCGGTACATCAACGGGTGAATCC
>DAOTXG010000457.1:0-4334 GCA_034435515.1 Anaerolineales bacterium | reverse complement strand
GCGTATTGCCGATCTCATAAGACAGGCGGGCCTGTGAGAATTCTTTTCGACACCTCCACGCTAGTCGCCGCACTGATCGAGTCGCACCCGGCGCACAATCGGGCCTTCCCCTGGCTGCAGGGCGTCCGAACTGGCAAACATACGGGCCTGATTGCGGCGCACTCTCTGGCCGAACTGTACGCGGTGCTCACAACCTTGCCGTATCAACCGCGAATTTCCCCTTCCATTGTCCGGCAATTGATAGAGGAAGACATCGTGAATGTATTTGAAGTCGTTGTTCTATCCGACGCAGACTACCTCGCCGTTGTGAATCGTCTCTCGTCTCTGAGATTGATCGGTGGCGCGGTTTACGATGCCTTGATTGTACAGGCTGCCTCCAAAGCCAATGTTGACCAAGTACTTACGCTCAACGAAAGAGATTTCCGTCGCGTGCATCCAGATTTGGCTGACAAGATTATTTCTCCGTAGATGCTCTAACCGCCTTCTTCAAGGATAACTTCATGCCCAATCTCGACGTCTCCCACCTCTCCCCCATCTGGGGACGCGCGCTGCCCGAGGCGCTCATCGCCGAGCGCGGCGAGGGCGCGTACCTGTACACGACCGACGGGCGCAAACTGCTCGACTTCACCTGCGGCATCGGCGTGACGAACACCGGCCACGCGCACCCCAAAGTGGTGAGGGCGATCCAGGAGCAGGCGGCCCGACTCATCCACGGGCAGGCGAACATCGTCTATCACCAGCCGCTCATCGAGCTCACCCACGCGTTAGCCTCCATCCTGCCCGACCGGCTCGACACCTATTACTTCTCCAACTCCGGCGCGGAAATCCTGGAGGGCGCCGTCAAGCTCGCCAAGCAGGCGACGAAGCGCCAAAACATCGTCGTCTTCAATGGCTCGTTTCACGGGCGCACGCACCTGACGATGGCGATGACGACCGCGAAGACGATCTACCGCATCGGCTACCAGCCGCTCGTCCCCGGCATCTTCGTCGCGCCGTTCCCTTACGCCTATCGATACGGCTGGGACGAGGGGACGACGGTGGACTACTGCCTGAAAGAGCTCAAGCTCTTGCTCAAGTCGCAGACCGCGCCGGAGGAAACGGCGGCCATCGTCATCGAATCCGTGCTGGGCGAGGGCGGCTACGTGCCGCCGCCCGCGCGCTTTATGCAGGAACTGCGCGAGTTGTGCGACCACTACGGCATCCTGCTCATCTGCGACGAGGTGCAGTCCGGTTTAGGCCGGACGGGCAGGTGGTTCGGCTTTGAACACTTCGGCATCGTCCCGGACATGGTCACGCTGGCGAAGGGCCTCGCCTCCGGGATGCCGCTCTCGGCCCTGGCCGCCTCGCGCGAATTGATGAGCCAGTGGCTCCCCGGCTCGCACGGCGGGACGTACGGCGGGAACGCCGTGGCCTGCGCGGCGGCGGTCGCCACGATTCGCACGATCAAAGAAGAAGGGTTGCTGGAGAACGCCCAAAAGATGGGCGCAGTGCTGATGACCGGCCTGCGCCAGCTGCAGGAGGAGCATCCAGAGATCGGCGACGTGCGCGGACTGGGCCTGATGGTGGGAACGGAGTTCTCTAAGCCCGATGACCCAGCGCGCGAGCCGTGGACTGACCGGGCCAAAGCCGTGGACAAAGCCGCGCTCGAGGAAGGACTGATGCTGCTCACCTGCGGCTCGTACGACAACACGCTCCGGTGGATACCGCCGTTAGTCGTGAGCGAAGCGCAGGTGAAAGAGGCGCTGGGGATGTTCGAGAGAGCGTTGAAAGCGTCGGGCGGCCGGTGACAGGTGATGGGTGACAGGCGAGAACGCCTGTCATTCCTTATTCGCCGTTCTTCCGTGTTCCAAACCATCCTTCCCGTTTTCTCCCGCCGGCTCGTCCTCACCTGGGCGCTCGGCTTCGCCCTGCTCTGCGCGGGCCTCGGCGGCGGCGCCTGGTACGCCGTCCGGTGCGACATGCGTGATTATCTCGACCGGGCTAAAGCGTCCGAAACGCGTCCGCGCGAACAGTTTTTCTTCGCCTGCGGCGCCGTGTGGCGCAGCCTCGACGGGGGGCAAACCTGGCAGCGTCTCCCGCTGGACAGGCCGCTCTCCGGCGTGCGCGAGGCCCACCTGGCCGTGGACCGCAAGCCGGGCGTGCTGTATCTGGCCGCGATGCTTTCTCGGCCGGCTTCGTGGGCCTGTCCCTTCTGCGCCTGGACTCACGTTCAACCCACGCTCTACGTGAGCACTGATGGCGGCGTCCACTGGTCGCCGGTCTACCAGTTCAAATCCAGCCTGGCGCGCTCGACGCGTTTCGTCGCCCTCCACGCCGATCCCGATTACGGGGAGGCGGCCTGGGTCATCATTCAACAAGGCGACTATGTCGCTTACTACGGCTCCAATACCGCCGGCCAGGTTTGGGAAAGGACCTGCGTTGAGGAAAGCGCGGACAGCGTGGACTGCGACCCCCCGGAAACGTTGTTGGATTACCGCTTCAAACGCAACCATCCCGGAGGAGACGACGATCTGAGATAGAAAGGATGCCCCTATGACCCCCGAAGCGCCCCCTGCCTCTGCGCCATCCCAACCGTCGCCCCCGCCAAAGCCGGCCTCGCCCTTCTGGCGGATGCTGGCCGTGCTGCTCACCGGCTTCGCGCTGCCGGTGCTGGCCTGCTACGGCCTGATCCTCGTCTCGGCGGTCGCCCTGCAAATCCTCTCGACCGGCGGCGGATCGTCGTCGTTCGACTTCCCGGCCGCGGGCGGCGGGTCCGGCCCGGCCGTCGCCGTCATCCGCGTCGAGGGGATCATCGCCTCGGGCGAAGGCGATCCGTTCGGGACGGGCGCGACCGCCGGCGCCAGGACGATCATCAAGAACATCGAGAAAGCCAAAGACGACGACGACGTGAAGGCTCTCGTCCTCGCGGTCAACAGCCCCGGCGGCGGAGTGGTCGCCTCGGACGAGATTTACCACGCTCTCCAGGGCGTGGATAAGCCGATTGTGGTAGTGATGGGCGACCTGGCGGCCAGCGGCGGCTACTACATCAGCATGGCCGCCGACTGGATCATCGCCAATCCCAACTCGCTCACCGGCTCCATCGGCGTCATCAGCGAATTCCCCAATGCCGAGGGACTGCTGGAGAAAGTGGGCGTAGACTTCGTCGTCATCACCTCCGGCCCGCGCAAAGATTTTGGCTCACCCTACCGCGAGATGACCGAAGCGGAACAGGCTTACTGGCAGAAGACGATTGACGAGATTTACGCCAGCTTCGTGCAGATCGTGGCCCAGGGGCGGCAGATGACGGTGGACGAAGTGAAGCTGTTGGCCGACGGCGGCGTCTATACCGGGCGGCAGGCGCTGGAACTGAAGCTGATAGATCAGCTCGGCTACGAAGATGACGCCGTGAACAAAGCCGCCGAACTGGGCGGCATCGAGGGCGAGCCGCGCATTATCGAATATCGGGAGCGCCCGCCGCTGTTTGAGCTCCTCACCCAATCTGCTGCCCGCAATTCGCTTCTGCCGACGCTGGCCGAGATCATGGCCCTCGTCGGCCACCCGACCGTCTCGCTGAGGTGGATCGGACAGTGAAGGTTCTAACCACACAGGACACAAAGAACACGAAGTCGTTCTTGGCGTCTTTCGTACTCTCTGGGGTTCAAAAACATGAGACTCCAAAACAGAGTCGCGCTGATTACGGGGGCCACGTCCGGCATCGGCCAGGAAACCGCTCTGCTCTTCGCCGCCGAGGGGGCCAAAGTCGCGTTCACCGGCCGGCGGCGCGAGAAAGGCGAGGCGCTCGCCGCGCAGATCAAATCTCGCGGCGGCGAGGCGCATTACATCTTCGCCGACCACACCCGGCTCGAAGACTGCCAGCGCTCGGTGAGCGAAACGCTCGCCCGGTACGGGCGGATTGATATCCTGTTCAACAACGCCGGCGTTGTGGTCGGCGGGACGGCCGAGACGACGAGCGAAGAAGACTGGGCCGAGACGCTGACGCTAAACGTGACCGGCGTCTGGCGGATGAGCAAAATCGTCATCCCGGTCATGCGCACGCAGGGCAGCGGGGTGATCGTGAACAACGCTTCAGACTGGGGGCTGGTCGCCGGGCGCAATGCGGTGGCCTACTGCGCCTCTAAAGGCGCGGTGGTGCAGATGACGCGTGCGATGGCGGTGGACCACGCCCGCGAGGGCATCCGCATCAACGCCGTGTGCCCCGGCGACACCTACGTGGAGCGGTGGCGCGAGTCCGGCTACCAGCGCCACGCCGCCGACGGCGACATGGAGGCGACGCTGAGGGCCATGGGCGAAGCCCTGCCCCTGGGCCGCGTGGGCCGCGCCGACGAAATCGCCAA
>DAOTXG010000456.1:0-4350 GCA_034435515.1 Anaerolineales bacterium | reverse complement strand
CCCAGCCTCGCGGATAGCGTCCAGCACGAACTGGCTGAACAGGTCGTTGCCGAGGTCGGTGGCCCAGGCTGCGCGCAGGCCGAAGCGGTGCAGGGTGAGCACCGAGAGGAAATTGCCCGCCGGGGCCATGTCGAACCCCGTGCCGAACAGGTCGGCGTCGAGGCGCGGCACTTCCGGCAGGCCAGTGAAGATCAGGTCGCAGCAATAACCGCTGGGGAAGAGGACGTCGTATTCAAACATGATTCCTTACTACAGTAACCGCTCAGGCAGATAGTCGCGGTGGGCGGCGGCCAGTTCGTCGTAGATCGCGGTGGCTTTCTGGAGGTCGAAGACGAGCGGGTTGCTGGCGAGGGCGCGAATGCCGTCCGCGCGAGTTCCCGCCCACGCGGCCTCGGCGGCCAGCGCCTGATACTGACCTAGCATCTCCACCAACCCCGCTACCCGGCGCGGCAGCGCACCCTGGACGAGCGGCGCGGCTCCGTGCCGGTTTACCAGACAGGGCACTTCGACGACGAGATCGTCGGGGAAATTGCTGATCGCACCGCGGTTGGGCACGTTGCAGGGCAGGACACGGTTCTCGTCGTTCATGATCGCGGCGAGCACGTCCACCGCCAGTTCCAGTTCGGTGATGCCGCCGCGCGAGCGGGCGGGGTCAAGCGCCGGGCGTTCGGCTGCCGCCTGCTCCCGGTAGTGTTCCAGGTATGACGGCGCCTCCGAAAGGATGACCTCGGCGCGCGTCTGCGGCGCAGCCTGCAGTTCGGCCAGCACTTCGTCTTTGAAGTAGTAGTACTGAAAATAGTCAGCCGGGATGTGCTCCATGAAGCACGCCAGGCGCAACTGCCGCCGCAGGGCGGAGGGAACAGCCGGGTCGGCCAGCGCCGGTGCGGCGCGTTCCTTCACCAGAGGGATTACATCCTGCCCGTCGTACAGGTGGCGCACGCTCCAGCAGGCGTGATTGAGGCCGATCATCACCGCGTCGAGCCGGTTGGGGTCAAGGCCGCAGGTCTTCATCAACTGCGCCGGGAAGTAGATCGGCCCCTCGCACAGGCTGATCATGCGAACAGGGCTGTAGTGCGTGACGGCTTCGCTGACGAGGTTGATCGGGTTGGTGTAGTTGATCAGCCAGGCATTCGGGCAGAGCTGCTCCATTTCGGCCACGATCTGCTGGAAGACGGTGATGGCGCGCAGGGCCATGAAGAAGCCGCCGGGCCCCTGCGTCTCTTGCCCGATGACGCCGTGCTTGAGCGGGATGCGCTCGTCCAGCCGTCGGGCCTCGAACCCGCCAGGGCGGAAGGAAGTGAGCACGGCGTCTGCGCCGTCGAGGGCGGCGCGGCGGTCGGTGGTCGCGCGAAGGCGCAGGTCCGCGCCCTCGGCCTCGATGAAACGCTGACCCACGCGCCGGGCCAGTTCCAGCGTCTCCGGGTTGATGTCCACGATGACGATCTCGCTGCCCGCGAATTGCGCTGCGTGCTTGACGAAAGTGGCGAGCGTGCCCGGGGCGCGGGTGGAGCCGCCGCCAATGTAAACCAGTTTAATCGCGCTCATGATGGCCTGTACCTCCAGGCGGAGTGTATCCACTTCGCCCAGGTTGGCAAGTCGCGCTGAGGTTTTAGACCCTAAGGGTCTCCGAGACCCTTAGGGTCTGGCTTCTCCTCGGCCTCGATCGCAGGCTATGAACTACGTCACACCTCGCACTGTCAAAAGTCCTACAAAATTGGTGACAAATGTCAGGCATCAATCTCAGTGAATCTGGCTATACCAGGAAGGGGAATTCCCCTATGCTGTGCTCGTTTGAATTGCCAGTTAACGTCGTTGACACATGACTATCGCTCCGCAACCCTCCCCTCTCGCCGACGACTCACACGGCATTGGCGTGCTGCTGACGAACATCGGCACGCCGGCCGCGCCCACCCAGGCCGCGCTGCGCCCTTACCTGGCGGAGTTCCTGTCCGATCCGCGCATTGTCGAACTGCCGCGCTGGCTCTGGCTGCCTATACTGCACGGGGTCTTGTTGAACCTGCGTCCAGCCCGTTCGGCCCGCCTGTATCAAAACATCTGGACGGAGCAAGGCTCGCCTTTGCTGGTCACGATCAAGGGGCAAGCCGATGGCCTGCGCCGCGGTCTGGCGGCGCGCCTCGGCGATCCGCCGCTCGTCGCCGTCGGCATGCGCTATGGTCATCCCTCGATTGCCGAGGGCCTGCGCGAACTGCGCGCGGCCGGGGCGCGCCGCCTTCTCGTCTTCCCACTGTTTCCGCAATACTCGGCCACGACGACGGCGACGACCTTTGACGCCGTTTTCGACGAATTGAAGACCTGGCGCTGGATGCCGGAGATTCGGACGGTCGGCCACTACCACGACCATCCGGCTTACCTTGCCGCGCTGGCGGAGAGCGTTCACGAGTATTGGGCGACGCATGACCGCCCCAGCCGCCTGGTTTTCTCATTCCACGGCATTCCCGCGCGTTACGCGCGCGCTGGCGACCCATATCCTCAGGAATGCCAGGCGACCGCCCGGCTCGTGGCTGACCAACTAGATTTGAGCGCAGATGACTGGCGGGTATCCTTTCAATCCCGGTTTGGCCCGGTTGAATGGCTGAAACCTTATACGGATGAATTGCTGGCCGAGTTAGGACGGAATGGCGTGAAAGGTGTCCACGTCGTGTGTCCCGGTTTTTCTGCCGATTGCCTGGAAACGCTCGACGAGATTGAGCGGGAGGGGCGCCGGGGCTTTGAAGAGGCGGGGGGGCGCGACTTTCATTACATTCCCGCGCTCAATGCTCGCCCGGAGCATATTGCCGCGCTCGTGGAGATCGCCCTGGCTCACGTGGAAGGCTGGGTGCGCACGGGACCTCGTGCTGATTGCCAACAACCCGTGGATCACGGCCCCAACGACTGAAGTCGTTACTACTGTCCTGCTCGAACAGTTGACCCGATGGGCAGGGACGAAAAAGGGATAGAGCACACTTAACAAAAAGTGCGCTCTTTTTTTGTGCATCGCTTACACCTGGGCGATGTGACTAAAAACCTATCCTTGTTCCCCTGGATTTTCCTGTAATATCACGGCATGGCAGTTCTGCTCACGGCGATCATCATCGGCGCCATCTTTCTCATCGGCAAGGCCAATTATGGGCTGGGGGCCTGCGCCTTGATTGTGGCCGCCTTTATGTTGTGGTGGGATGGCCTGCCGGGTCGGCCGGTGGATAGCGATCTTTGACCTTCGACGATTAGGCTGACTGTTTAGGCAACAGGGTGCCTCTCACGTGGAGAGACGCCCTGTTTTATTCCTGCGACGTGCGCTATTCTCCGGTCAGGCGCTCCATCAGGTCGCGCAGGTCGGCGATTTCGGCTTCCAAATCGCGGATATGCTGTTGCAGGTTGGCTTTGGTCGCTTCGGCCTGCACAAGCGCCTCGCGCAAGTCAGCCTGTTCGGCGCGCATCGCTTCCATGTTGGGTCGCCAGTCGCCTTCCAGCTGAGCCTGTAGAGCGTCGAGTTCGGCCTGTTCGGCAGGCGTCAGGTCGGCGGTCAGGGCGCGCCGGCGCAGAGCGTCAAAGCGGTTTTGTTGGTCGGTTGTCCACGTCATCGGTTACGCTCCTTGGAAATAGACAAATTTTCAGGGTAGCCTGAAGATTATAGCATCATGTTCCAAAGCAAACCGCCGGACATTGCCTCTGCCCGGCGATTTGATGAACTTTAGCTTTTTAATCCGGACACCGCTCGCGGCGGATTTGCAATCCGCCGCCCTGCCGCCGGACGCTTCGCGCAAATCCGGCGGGAGCGGGCAAGGGTATGTCGGGATTATTTTGTAAAAATTCATGCAAGCACCTACTGCTTGTCCCCCTTAATTTCGCAACTTATTTGTCTGCCGAAATCTGTGCCAGCAGTTTCACCAAGAACGCTTTGGGGTTCGCCACGACGCCGTAATCGGCCACTGAGAAGATGGGGACCTCGGGATTGGGGTGGACGGCGATGACCTTTTTCGCGCTGACGATGGCCGCGTTGTGATAGGTGTCGCCCCGGATGCCGAGGGCGACGTAGAGATCAGGCGCGACCTCCGTTCCCGTGACCCCGACCAGACGGTCCTCTGTGACCCAGCCAAAGTCCACGCCCGAGCGGCTGCCCCCGATCTCTGCGCCCAACTTCTCGGCCAGTTGTCTGGCGAGCGCGAAGCCCTCCGCGTCTTTAATCCCGCTCCCGACGGCGACGATGACCTTCGCCTTCGTGAGTGGTCTCCACTGCTGCGGCGTGTATTCCACCGGCCCCAGGTCGCGGAAGCGCGGTTCCGGTGCGATGAAGTCATTGGGCACGACCTCGCCGCTGCGCGAGGGGTCGGCGCAGGGCGCTGGCAGAAG
>DAOTXG010000455.1:0-11711 GCA_034435515.1 Anaerolineales bacterium | reverse complement strand
CTCCGCCACCCGCCGGGCCAATTTGGATTCCGCGGGGTGCAGTTCCCCGAAGATGGCCCGCTCCGAGGCGTAGAGAGGCCAGCCCGCCGGGTCGGCGCGGTAGATGCAGTCGGGGAAGTGCAGGTGGACGGCCTCCGCGCCCAGCACGTCGAGCGCGCTCAGGTCTTCGGCCCGGCGGGCGGCCGCCTGCCCGGCCTCCAGTCTCCACCGCTCGTGCAGCGAGCGGGCGAACTCGGAGGGCGGCCCGGGCGGTGGGTCGCCCGCGCACACCGTCACGACGACGACCCGCCCCCCGGCCTGCGCCTGGCGGTGAATCATCCCCCCGCATGACAGCACGGCGTCATCCAAATGAGCGGAGAGGTAGACGTGGGTCAACATCTAATGCAAATCCCAACCTCCAACTTCCAACCTCCAACTTCCAACTTCCAACCTCCAATCTCTAATCTTCAATCTCCAACTTCCACCCTCTAACTCTAACTCCATACTCTCCGGCGCGCAACGTTGACGCTGCGCGCGAGGGCGTGTTACAATGCGCGCGTTTGTGGTTGGGCCACTAGCTCAATGGCAGAGCAGATGCCTTTTAAGCATAGGGTTGCGGGTTCGAGTCCTGCGTGGCCCACCTGACCAAAACGGCGACTGCGTTCTCACTCGGTCGCCGTTTGTCTTTAGGCCGTTCGTCGTCGTTAGGGGCGGTGTCTGTGCTTGCAGTGGCCCAGCCCCAGGCCCGGCCCTTCTTTGCAGTCCAGGGGTGACCTCCCACCGCCGTCGTCATCGTCATCCTCATCGCCAGGGGGTTGGGCAGGGGGTTGAATGACGATCACCGGCACCTCGTCCAGTTGCGAGATGACGACGATGCGGATGATGTCCAGCACGCCGTCTTCGTCTATGCAGACGTGGATCAAGAGCACGCTGGCGACGAGGGGCGCGCCCTCGACCTCGCGGGCGTCGCTCAGGCTCACGGTCTGCCCGTCGAACAGCACGAGTTGACTGGCGTCCACGCTCTTCACGACGGTGCTGATCGTCACGCAGCCCAGCGCCCGCTGTACCAGCGTGATCTTCTTTGCCAGCACCGTCCCATCCGGCTGGAGGTTGCCCTTCACCGTCGCCCAGTCGCCCACCTGGATGTCGCTGATGATCTGGGTCTGGCTGTCCACCGTCACGGACACGTGGCCTACCACCCACGGGTTGATGCTCTCCACCCGCGCGGTGAACTGGACGTGATGCCGCCTCCCCTCGTCCACCTGCTCGATGGAGTCGGCCAGCCACGTCCCGTCGGGCAGCACGCGCCCCCGCACGCGCGCGCGGTTCCCGATCTCGACCTCGTCGTCAACCTGCGTGTGCTCGTCGGTCTCGATCAGGATGCCGCCGATCACCCACGGCTCCTGGCTGATGACCACGCCCACGAAGTCAAACGTCTCGGTCTCCGCCGGCTCGATGCTCGTCGCCAGCCACGTTCCATTTTCCAGGATCTGGCCCTTGACGACGACGAGGTCGCCGACCTCAATCCCGGCTTCAATGGTGGTGCTGACGTTGACGGTGACCGAGATGCCGGACACCGTCCAGACGGTTGGCGAGATCGTCTGCGCCACACCCGTGAACTGGAAGCCGTCCGGCGTGATGCGCTGGATGGTGGTGGCCCAGATCTCGCCGTCGGCCGCGACGCCGCCCCGGACTTCCACCACGTCGCCGAGCGTGATGCCTGGCTCGATGATGGCCGGCCCGTCCACGCGCACCTGGCGCCCGGCGATGGTCCATTCCACATCGCCCATCGCCTCGACCTCGCCCGTGAAGACGATGCGATTCTGGAACAAGGGGTGCAGGAACACGATGGAATCGGCGAAGCGCGAGCCGTCGGGCAGGAAGTGGCCCTCAAACGCCACCCAGTCGCCCACGTCTGGGTTGCCGACAATCACGGTGTTAGCGTTGGTCAGGAAGGAGTAGCCGGCGATGCGCCAGACGTTCCCGATGCGCTCCACCTCCCCTTCGCCTTCGATGCGGAACACGGGGGGCTGGGGCGCCTGGCCGACGAGGACAATGGTGGACTGTCCGGCCACGACGACGATGGTGACGTCCAGGTTGATCACTTCAATGGCGCCCTCGTCGACGTCGAAGCGGGTGAACTGGCCGACGATGATGACCACGTGGAACTCGGTCCCCTTCGCCCTGCCCGCGCCGGAAGGCGTGTTGACTTCGTAGCGCGAGGCCGGGTCGCTGGACTTGGCGACCGTGTGGTCGCTCTCGCCGGCTGTCTGCGTGAGCAGGATCACGCGCGGGCCGGATTTTTGCGCGTCGAGTGTGTCCACGCTGACCTCGGCCTGCGGCCCCAGCCGCGCCTGGCTGCCGTCGTAGAACGAGAGCGTGACACTGGACAGCGCGCCTGTGCGCACGCGCTGCCCCGCCCGGACAGTCTGCCCATCCTGGGCCTGGGTCCATTGACCGTCCGGGGATTGAACCTCCACCAGGCCCCGCACATTATTCAATACCCCACTCTGTGGATCGGCGGGCTGCGCGGCGACGCGGGTAGTGGCCGACGAAGGAGTGGCATTCAGCGCCACGGTCTCGGTCGTCAATGAGCGCCACAGCCAGGCCCCGCCGGCGATCAGAGTGACCAGCGCCGCGCAGACTAAGACGGCCGCCAATCCGCCGACGACGGCGGCCGGCCAGACCCAGCCGCGCTGGGGTTTGTTCGAGGGGACTTGCATGGTTCTGTTCTCCTTTGCGGCCCTCAGCAGTCGTTGACGCTGCTCAGTGGCCGCCTGACTTGACCGCGCTTCTTGCGAGACGGTTTGAAGCGCAGCCGCAAAGCGCACCAAAGCGGCCTCCGGCGCCGACAACCCCTCCAGGATTTTTTCGAGCGGCTCACCCGCCTCCAGGCGGGCCAGGCGCTCTTGCAGAATATCTTCAGGTTGCATGCAAATTGTGGGTCAACGAATTGCTTCGCGAACGGATTCTCTCCGTTCAATCCGTTCAATCCGTTGACAAACTCAACCTCAATCAAGCCTCCATCAGCATCTCACGCAAAGCCATCAGGCCGCGATGCTGCAGGGCTTTGACGGCGTTTTCTGTCTTGCCCAGCGCCGACGCTACTTCCTGCAAGGACAGGCCGCTCAGGAAGCGCAGCGTCACGACCTCACGCTGGGTTTCGTCCAGGCGCGCGAGCGCCTGATGGACGCGCTCGAGGGTCAACTGCTGCTCGACGAGCGCCGTCACGTCGTTCAGCCCCGCACTGTTTCTCTCCGCCTCGTGCAGAGGCGCCAGGCTCTGTCTGCTCATTTTGCGATAATGATCCACCAGCAGATTGCTCGCAATCTGATACAACCAGGCGCGGAACGGCGCGGCGGCGGCGCGGTAGCGCGGCAGGGCGTTCAGCATCCGCATAAACACTTCGCCGGTCAGGTCTTCGGCCAGCGGGCGCTCGCCCACGCGCGCCCAGACGTAGCGGAAGAGCGCCTCGTGGTGCTGGTCATAGAGCTGACCGATGGCCTCGGCGTCGCCGCCCTGCGCGCGGGTCACCAGGTCCGTCTGGCCCGGCTCAGCCATCTTTCTATCTGGCCGGCCATTGTCTGGCCGGCTTATAGAGGAAAACGAACATCGGCAAGAAAGGATTCACTTCCACGACACAACCCGTCCAGCCGTCGTGTCCTCGGAGGAGAAAACGAGAAGGGGATGAAAAGGATTCGCGGGGGGGCTAGGAAATTCAACCTATTTAGTAACTACTCAGGCCAAGCGGCGGCGAACGCTGATTCCGCTGAAAAAAGCTGATCATGCTGATTTTCTTTATTAAGTCACGCTTGCCCTTGCGGGCGGCGCAAGGGTCAGCGAAAACCTTCAGTTACCCCGTTTCAAAATTCGCGTGAATTCGCGTAATTCGTGGCAAAAAATCAGGCGAGGCTCGTTTCACACCTGCTCTTAATCACACGGCCGGTATCTCCACGCTCTCTCCATCCGCTTCAATCTGCCAGTGCGGCAGCCAGCCGACGCCAAAGAGCTCGACGAGGATGTCGCTGCGCCGGGGGGTGAGGCGCAGGGGGTGGATGTCGTGCGCGGCGGCATTCCATTTATCAACGATGGCCTGGAACTGCGCCTGGGCTTCAGCCTTGAGATTAGCGATTTGGGCTTGAAGGTCGGCGATGAACTGCTGGGATTGGGCGACTTCGTCCCTGGCCTTCTGCGCCAGGCGCTTTTTAGACGCCGAGGTGGAGAACATGCGGTGCGGCGAGCGCCCCAGCGCCACGCCGACGATGTTCTCGACCGTCGTCCAGCGCGACTCGGATTCGCGGGCTTCGAGTTCTTTCTGATCCTGCGTCAGGTCGCGCTGCTCGGCGTAGAGTTTGTCTTCGAGCGCGTCGAGTTTCTTGTCGTAGCGGGCGCGGATTTTCTCGACCTCTTCGGCGCGCTTGGCCTCGGCCGCGCGCTGGCAGGCGGCGCGGAATTCCTCAAACGACTGGCCCGGGCGCGAGTAGAGCTTAAGCGCGGGGTTATGATGCAGGGTGAAGTCCGCCGTGCGGTAGAGGTAACTGACCAGGTCTTTTTGCCAGGCGGCGAGTTTCTTCGGGTCGCCGAGGCCGGGTGGCAAATCGGGGGCGAGCACGCCCCCGGCCGGCGGAGTGCGCGAGAGCGAGGCCGGGGCCAGCGGCTGGGCGAGGCACTCACCCCAGTGGGGCGCGGTGGAGAGCAGGCCGGCTTTCACTAAAAAAGCAAAGCGCTTGTCCTCGTTGACGTTCGCCTTGGTCGAGAAGTAGCGCACGGTGGCCTGCGCGAAAAGCGCGGGGCGATAGACAAGCGTGAAGTCCCGCCCGAATTGCGCGGTCTTGCGGCCCGCCTCCTCGCGCCACGCGGCGACGGAGTCTTCGACCGAGCGGGTGGTGGGGAGGAAGTATTGCGGGATGGATGTTGGAAGTTGGACGCTTCGCGTGGAGGTTGGAGGGCGAGTTGCGGCAGAAGGAGCACGTCCAACTTCTAACTTCCGGCTTCCAACCTCTGCCTTTGGGTTGAGGATACGAATCTGCTCCCGCGTCAGCGGCCCGGCCAGGTAGGACATGGCCCAGCGGGTGTGGAAGACGACGGGCGCGGGCGCGTGGACGTTGTGGAGCAGGAAGGTGCGCGGGGCAAGCGAGGAGATTAGAGAATCGAGACTAGAGATGTCGAGCGTTGAACGAGTAGAGGCCGAGATGGTTTCGAGGCCTTCGAGCAGGCGGGCTTTGTCGCGGTCGGTCTGGAGTTTGCCGATGAACCAGGTGCCGGTGTTCGTCAGGCCCTTGTAATCCAGGTCGCCGGGATTCTGCGTGACGAGCACCACGCCGAGGCCGAAGGCGCGGGCCTGCTTGAGCAGGCGCATCAGGGGCGCTTTGGTCGGCGGGTTGTGCGGGTAAGGCGGAAAATAGCCGTAGACTTCGTCAAAGTAGAGCAGGCCGCGCAGCGAGGTGGTGCCGGGCTGCGAGCGGAGCCAGGCGCTGATCTGTTCGAGGAGGAGCGCGATAAAGAACAGGCGCTCGGCGTCGGTGAGGTGCGCGACGTAGAAAATGGAACAGCGCGGCCGGCCGTCGGGCGCGCGCAGGAGCGCGGGGATGTCGAGCGGCTCGCCCTGAATCCACGACTGGAACGAGGGCGCGGCGACGATGGCGTTGAGCGCCAGCGCGAGTTCGAGGCGGTCCTTCTCCGGGTAAAAGCGCTCGACTTCGAAGACGCCGAGTTTGGGGAAAGGCGGCGTTTGCACCTGAGCGATCAGGCCCGCCAGGTCGAGCGGCTGGCCGCTCCTCCAGGCGTTCTCGAAGAGGTTGGCGAGCAGGATGTGCTCGCGCGACTTCACCGGGTCGGCTTCCAGGCCGACGAGGCCCAGGAGCGCGGAGCAGAGGCCGGAGATGCGCTCGCGCAGCAGTTCTTGATTCTCGTCCCAGGGAATGTCCGGGGCTTCGAGCGATTTGAGGATGCTCACCGGGCGGCCGGCGTCGGAGCCGGGGGTGTAAACGCTCCACTCGACCGAGTCTTTGAGCCTCTGGATGTCGTCGGCGCTCAGTCCCCACTGCGCCAGGCCGGCCTTCCATTCTTCAGCCTTCTTCGCCGCGTAGTCTTCAACTGTCATTTTCGCGCGGCGGGCGTCGTCCACGTTCACCCAGGGTTGGAAGTCTTGAGGTTGGAGGTCTGGGAATTGGAGGAGGAGATTGGCTATATCTCCCTTTGGGTCAATCAGAATAGAAGGGAGACCGGCGAGCGCGGCCTCTTCGAGCACGTCAATGCACAGACCGGTCTTGCCGCTCCCGGTCATGCCGACGCACATGGCGTGCGTGGTGAGGTCGGCGGGGTCGTAGAGGAGCGGATCGTCGGTGAGCGCGTGCGTTTGCGGGTCGAGGAGTTTGCCGAGGGTGAACATAGGGAAATCCCAAATGACCAAATCCCAAAACGGGCACGCCCAGTATATTCCAAGGGGGGAAAAAAGAAAGACCTGCCGGGTTTCTCAAGACCTGGCAGGCCTCGAGGCGGCCTACGCCCTCCCCCCGATTGACTGGACGACAGGGGGGCGAACTGCTCCGCTCTATGTCCTGGGATTTGGGTATACGGCGGGGTTGGGGTTGTGGGAAAACCGAGGAAGCAAAACGTAGCGGGCAGGCAGGCAATCGCGGCAAGATATACCCTCTCAAGCCGCTGTTTCGAGCAACAGCGGCACATCGGCGTCCATTTTGCGGATGAGGCGCTGGATAGCGTCTACCTGTTTTTCCTCGAAGAGCGGCTCGCCGCACTGAGTACAAATCCACGCGGGCACATCGTCAATGACGAGATGATAGCCGCGCCGGTTGACCGTGTAAGTCGTTTTGCCGCGCTTCAGTTCGCCCTGGCACTGCCAGCATCTCATCTTTATTTCTCCAGCCGCCGTGGGCTGTGCTACTCTTCTTTGGGCCTCATTTGCTCTGCCAGATCCTCGACTTCTCGGATAAGCGCCGGTAGGTTGGGCTGAGTAAAACTCATCTCCGGCGCAGGGACGCGGTTGTGCTTGATGTCGGGGGGAACGTGCTTGTGATGCGGGTGGGTGCTTTGCAGAGCGGGGTCGTTGGGGTGGGGCTGTGAGTCGTACCAGGCAATCTTGTCGGCGTTGTGCCACAACTCGTAGCCGTACTCCTCAATGACCACCACGTCTGCGTCAAAGGCCAGCCGTTCTTTGACTGTGATTCTGTAGCCATGCGCGAACGTCAGTTCTCCTTGCAGAACAGCGACTCGTTTGCCACGCGGCGCGACGACCAGGGTTGAGCGTTCAATGGACAGGAAATGCCCCTGGAGGCTGTAAACGAAATTCTCGTAATCAGCCAGTGACTGGAATGGGTTCACGGCGGGCAGTCATTTCTATAAGTTCGGCCAGATGCGGCTTCTGCTCCTTCAAAGTCTGAATTGCGCGGCGGTATTGCTCTTGTCGCCGGAGCAGAGTCTTATAAGCCCCGGCCCAATCAGTCCAGTCGAGCACCCAAGCGTCGTTCTCTGGTTCTTCACCGCTCTGATACGCCTCATAGAAAGTCTCAGAGAGCACGCCGTATTTGCGTTCGTACACTTCTACGTCCTCAGTCAGCGCATGGATATCGGCGATAATTTCTTGCAGGGTCATAGCAGACATCTCCAGTCACACCTATTGTACAGGTTTTATCGGTGGGAGGGCAAGCAGAGAATCCAGTCTCTTATTTCCTATTCAACTCCGCCTCATACGCAAACAGCGCCGGCGTCCCGCCCGTGTGCCAGAACAGGATGGTCTCGTCCTGGCGAATGACGCCGCGCCGGATCAGGTCAATCATTCCCGCCGCCGCGCGGCCTGTATAGACCGGGTCTAACAGGACGCCCTCGGTCTGCGCGAATAACTCAATGGCCTCGCGCTCCGGCTGGCCCAGGATGGCGTAGCCCGCGCCGAAGTAGTCGGTGTTGACAGAGATGTGTGTAGGCGTATAGGTGTGTCGGTGATCAAGGAGTGTTGCCGTTCCTGTGGCGATGCGCGCGACGGCGCTCGTCAATGTTTCCCTATCCTCGTCCACGCTGATGCCCAGCACTTCGCCTTTGAAGCCCGCCCTCTCCGCGCCGACGACTAAACCGGCCTGCGTGCCGCCCGAACTGGAGGCGAAGAGGATGCGGCTGAAATTTAACCTCTGCGCTTCCATTTGCGCTTTGAGCTCTTCCATGGCCAGCGCGTAGGCCGCCGCGCCCAGCGGGGTCGAGCCGCCGAGCGGGACCGGGTACGGCCTGCGTCCGCCCGCCCGCTCTTCGGCCACAACCTCTTCCATCACGGCCTCGCGCATCCGCTTGCCCGACCACAACACTTGCGCGCCCAATAAATGGTCGAGCAGCAAGTTGCCGGTCGTCTCCTCCGGCTCGTCGCCGCGCAGGACAAGAATGCACCGCAGGCCGGCTTTGGCGGCGGCGGCCGCCGTCTGGCGGCAGTGGTTCGATTGCGCCGCGCCGACGGTGATGAGCGTATCAGCCTCTTGGGCCAGCGCCTCGGCGACGAGGAACTCCAGTTTGCGCGTCTTGTTCCCGCCGCCGGCCAGGCCGGTCTGGTCGTCGCGCTTAATGTAAATGCGCGGGCCGAGTTCCCGGCTCAGACGCGGCAGAAATTCGAGCGGGGTAGGAAGGTAGGCGAGGGGGAAACGCGGGAGATCAGTGGGCATATCTGTGTTTTCGGCCGCAGATTTCATTCCACGTTTCCGCGCAGGCGTTTGAGCTCCGCCTCCAGCGCGGCAATGCGGGCCTCGGCCTCGCGGCGGGCGGCGGCTTCCTCGGCTGCACGGGCTAACGCTTCAGCCGGTCTGAGCAGTCGCTCGCCGGTAGCGGGATTGACAAGCCTGAGCAGACCGTCTTCCAAATACAGTTTCAACTTAAGCACATCGCTAAAGAGCGCGCCGTCGGCTTCGGACGAGAGGGAGCGGTAGTCGCCGTTATCGAGCCGGAAACCTTGCAAGGCCGGTTTCAGGTAATCGGCTTCGGGGTCGTAGAGAAAATATTCGGCGACGCGAAGACGAGCGCAGAGCGTCTTTTTGTTGCCCGCGTCTTCGAGCCAGGTCTTGCGAGAGGTGACTTCAAAGACGATGGCCGGCGCGTATTTCTCGTCCCATAGACGATAAATGCGGCGTTGATGCTTGGGAACGCCGAAGACGACGAAGACGTCAGGCGCAAAGCGGGCAGTGGAGTCGCCTTCTTCATAGTAAATGAACAGGTTGCCTGCCACATAGACATCGGGGTTGTCTCGAAAATAGTGCTGCAGCATCGCAATCAACGCAGCCATTTCCTCGCGGTGGATGTCGGTCTCGGCCATAGGTTCTCCGTTCGACTCGGGGTATTCGACTCGGCGAGTTGTGGGCGGCAAGGTCAGTGTGCTCATGATTCGCTCTCCAGCGTCAACGCTGAAAAGATTGTAGCACGATTGGGATTATTCGAGTGTTTCCCTCGTCTGCCGCCTGCCGCGCCACCGCATCACGTCCAGCACCTTTGGCATGACGGTCGTGTACAGCCAATAGAGGTTTGGCGAAGGGGCAAAATCCCACGCGCCGATGCGGCGCACCACCTGTCCACCAAAGCCCTCCTTGAATTTCCACACGCCCCACATCGGGTCGCTCTCGACAAATTCGTCCGGCGCGCCCCAGAAGTCGTAGGTCTCGCACCCCTGCGCTTTGGCCCAGCGGATGGCCTCCCACTGCAGGAGATGATTCGGCATCTTCTCGCGGTGCGCCTCACGGCTCATGCCGTACATATACCACGCGGTTTTGGCGAATTTGAACAGGATGAGCGCGCTCACGGGCTGGCCGCCGACTTCGGCCAGCAGCGGCTGCGCGAGGCCGGCCCGGATGAAACTGCCCCACGCCTCCTGGTAATAATCGGCGGAGCGGATGACAAAGCCGTCGCGCACCGAGGTCTCGGCGTACAGGCGGTAGAGCAGGTCGAGGTCGGCGATGACGCCGGGGCGGACCCGCACGCCTTTGCGCTCAGCCAGGCGCACGTTGTAGCGCGTCTTCTGCTTCATCCCGGCGAGGAGCTCGGCCTCGCTGCAGCGCAGGTCGAGGACGATGGTGTTGCGGAACTGGATTTGGTCAGGGGAGAAGCGCCAGTTAGGAGGTTGGAGGCTGGAGGTTGGAGGCTGGAGGCTGGAGGCTGGAGATTGGACGCTTCGCGCGGAGATTGGAAGATCAGGATCAATTTTGATAAAGATGGCGCGCTCGCGGCGGGCGAGAGATTGGAGGTCGTCGAGGACGTGGGAGCGGAGGGTTTCGTCGTTCCAATCGAGCAGGGGGCCTTTGGGGGAGTAGAGAATAGAGATTGGGGAATTGGAGAATTGGCGGCGGAGGACCTGGGCGGCGGCCACCGGCCGGCCGCTGGCGTCGTGCCAGACGTAGCGGAAGGGAGTCCAGCCGTAGCGCCGCTTGAATTCGCCCCATTCCCAGGCCTGGAGAATGTGCGCCTGGGGCAGCGCGGAGATGATGAGATTCCAGGTCGCGCGCGCAGTGATGGGGTGCATAAATACCCAGCGGGATTATTTGATGAGTGATAGTTCGCCTGTTTTACCGCTACGACTTCCGTATATAAGTTTCGCCATAATGTAGTTATCCCAGTTCTTGGCCTCGCAGACGCAGATAGGCCAGATAGGCTTGATAGAGGACGGCGTTATATACCCTATCCCACGCTCCCACCGTCCGCGCAAGTTTCCCGCCCCAGCCGCGCTTGAAACGGTAGACGCCCCAGAGGCCGTCGTGGCGCGTCTCAAATCCGGCTTCGAGGACGGCCTCCT
The DNA here is from genome assembly GCA_034435515.1 of Anaerolineales bacterium. Classification (GTDB taxonomy): domain Bacteria; phylum Chloroflexota; class Anaerolineae; order Anaerolineales; family UBA6663; genus DATDRS01. The sequence continues at coordinate 961 of DAOTXG010000455.1, read as the reverse complement.
CCTCATCCGGCACACCCCACAGGTCGTAGGTGAGCGCGCCCTGCGCTTTGGCCCAGCGCAGAGCCTCCCACTGCGCCAGGTAAGGCGCCATACGATTGCGTTCGCGGTCGGAGGAGGCGCCGTAGAAATACCAGGCCCGTTTGCCGAGGCGGAAGACCATCACGCCCGCCAGCGGTTCGCCGCGATATTCGGCGAGGAAAAGCTCGCACAGGCCGAGGGGGTGAAACAGTTCGTATGCTTTGCGGTAGTAGTCTCCAGAGTGGACGCCGAAGCGGTCGCGCTGACCCGTGAGGCGCATGAGTTCGACGAAGGCCTCAAGGTCGGCGGGCTGCGAAGCACGGGCCGGGCGGGCGGTCACTTCTTTTCGAGCGGCCAGGCCGATGTTATAACGGGTCTTCTGTTTCATGCGGGCGAGAATTTCGGCCTCGCTCGGGCGGAGGTCGACGACGAGGGAGCGGCGCGGCTGGATAGTCTGCGGCGAGGGCCGGAACCCCAGCGAGGCCAGCCCGGCGGCGCAGGGCGGAGAATCGGGGAGGTCAGGCTCCCATTTGAGGCAGATGGCGCGGCGGGCGCGGCAAACGAGGTCAACCGCGGCAATTAACTCTCCCAGGGCCGCCGCATCCTCCCAATCTGCGAGCGGGCCGCGCGGGACGTAAGCCAGGGTCCAGCCGAGTGGGAGGGGCCGAAAAAGTACCAGCGCGCCCTGACGCCCCGCGCGGACGGTCTGGGCCTGCCAGCCGAAAGTGGTTTTGAGACGGCCCCAGGCCGTGGTTTGGAGGAGATGCCCGCACGGGTGGGCGAGGACGAAGTCGTCCCACGAGTCCATGCGGCGATTATATACCGAGCGCGGGCACAAATTGCGGTTTGGGTGAGAGGCTCGCGTAGCCTCTGGTATGATTCTGTCTATGACAATCCAACTTGAGTTCACGCCCGAGATTTTGAAAGAGTTGTATTATCATCG
>DAOTXG010000454.1:0-4460 GCA_034435515.1 Anaerolineales bacterium | reverse complement strand
CGCCGCCGGGGTTGGTCACGATGGTCGCCGTCACGACGCCGTTGAATGTCGTGTCCACGTTCCCGAAACTGTCGGTGGCCTGCACAACCGGCTCGGTGGGGAACGGAACGCCGGCCGTCGAGTCGCTCGGCGAGGTGGTAAAGCGGAGCTGGTTGGCCGTGATGTTAAAGGCCGCGCTGGCCGCGTCGCTGAGCGCGGTGGTCGTCGCCGTCAATTCGTAGCCGACGCCCACTTTGTCAATCGAGAGATTGGCGAACGCGGCGACGCCGTTCACCGCCGCGACGGAAGTCGTCCCGGCCAGCACGCCGCCGCCGGGATTAACCGAGATCGCTATGGTGACCACGCCGGTGAAAGTCGTATCCACGTTTCCAAAGGCATCCACGGCTTTCACGACCGGCTGCGTGGGGAAGGTTGCCCCGGCGGGTGAGTTGCCCGGCGAAGTGGTGAAGGCCAGTTGGTCGGCGGTGATGTCAAAGGCGCCGCTCGGCGCCGGGCTGGTGAGCACGCCCGTCGTCGCCGTCAATTGATAATTCGCGCCGACCCGGTCAATCGCCAGGTCGGTGTACGTGATCACGCCGTTCACCGCGGCGACGCCTACTGCGCCGTTCAGCGTCGCCCCAGGCGTCCCGGTCCCGCTGGCAATCGCGACCGTGACGACGCCCGTGAACGTCACGTCCACGTTGTCGAAATTATCCACCGCCTGGACGACCGGCTGAGTCGGAAAGACGGCGTTGACTCTGGAGTCGCTCGGCGAGACGACAAAGCGCAGTTTCGTGGCCGGGGCGGCGGTGATGGTGAAGGGATCGGTGAAATCAGGCGTCAGCGAGCCGCTGTTCGCTTTCAGGATGTACCCCACCCCGACCTTGTCAATCGAGAGGCCGCTGAAGGTCGCCACGCCATTCACCGCGTTGAGCGTCGTCGTCCCGGCCAGCACGCCGCCGCCGGGATTGGTCGAGATGGTGAGCGACACGACGCCGGTGTAGGTGGTATCCAGGTTGCCGTTGCTATCGCGCGCTTCGACGACCGGCTGGGAGGCAAAAGCTGCGCCGGCCTGCGTATCCCCCGGCGACGCCGTGAACGCCAGTTGGATCGCCTGCCCGGCGAGGGGCGCGCAGGTTGGCGCGAGGTCGGTGCACCACGGCCTGAAATTCACCCGGTCGCCCACCGGGTTGCCCGTCCCGGTGGGGTTGCTGGGGTGCGTCGGCCCGGTGAAGTGGCCCCAGTAGTTATGGGTCGCCGTGACCGTCACGGCGGTGGTGTTCGTCACTGCCACCGCGTTGCCCAGGAAGTTCGTCGCGGTAATCACGTGCCCGCTCCCCCCGGTCACTCGAATGCCCGTAGACGAGTTTTGAATCGTGAAACCGGCGAGCGTGACCGCGCCGGTCGTCAGCGTGACCGCCGCGCCGCTGGCAGGTTGAATAATGGTGCCGGTAACTGCTCCGCTCACGCCCAGCAGATTCAGGCTTTTATTGACCGTGACATTCTGCGCATAGGTCCCCGCCCCGACGTTGACCACGCCGCCGGAAGAAGCCAGCAGAATACCATCCTGGATGCGCGCGCCCGGCGCGCCAACCTGGTTGACGTTGACCGTCGGCGCTGTCACCCCGCCCGTCCCCGCGCCCAGCGTTGCCCCGTTCGTGAGCGTAAAACTCGTCGCCGTCGAGCCGACTGTCGAGGTCAGGCTCAGGCTCTTGTTGATCGTCACGTTCTCGGCATGGTTGCCGGAAGAGACGACCCGGATAAGGCCTCCCGCGGCGACGGTGTTCACACCTTTCTGGATGGTACGGAATGGCAGGAGTTGCGAGCCGGTGTTCTCAAAATCATCGCCGTTGGTTCTATCCACATAAATGATGTTGTTAGCGTTGAAAAGCCCGCGGAGTTTCAAGTTGCCGCCCGTCCCGGCGTTTCCATAATCGCGCACCATCACGTAGTAATAAGTCCCGCTGGTGACCTGGAACGTCACCTCGGAGCGTGCGCTGCCCTTGCCCGCGTCGTCGTTGCAGGCCACGCTGGGCAGGTCGAGATTGGCGATCGTCGCCGTGGCCGTGACGGGGCCGGTCCATACCTCCAGCACCGTGTCGTAATCAGCCAACTGGGTGTCGAGCGTGACCCAGCCACTGGCGCTGGCCCGAAAGTGATACCACACGCTGCGCGTGTTGGCCGGCGCCGGCGGGAAACTGCCGCACGAACTCAGGGACTCGTCTTCGGCCGCTTCGCGCGTGGCGCTGGTCGTGTCAATGAACGCGGGGTCGGCGTAAGTGGCGGAGAAAAGCGAGGCAATGTCAACCGCAAACGCGGCGAAGTTGTCGTTGGCTGGGGCCGCCCACACTAACCCCGCCGGGCCGACGCCCAACGCCAGTCCGCCCACCAGCAGCGCGGTGAGCAGCCATCGCAGGTCACGTCCCAAACGCCGGTTCAGGCGCGAAACTCTTATTGTCAATTCCACAGTCCGTTCTCCTGCCAACCAGAATATAACGTAGTATAGACTAACCTCTGTTTGAGGCAACCCCCCTGATGGTAGGATGGGGGAAGGTGGGCACTGACGCAGTAACGAGTGAGGAGTAAGCCGGAGGCAGTTCAGACAGCGCCGAACTGCATGGCTTGTCGAAAAGAGAATCTCCCCTGCTCTCTGCCCCGCTGCTCGCCTGCTACATCTTTTCCTCCAACTGCTCTTTCAACATCGCCGCCTCCGTCACCGGCAGCCGGCAGGCAAAGTTGTAGCACACGGCAGCGGTGGCCTGGCCGTTGATCTGCTCGCGCCCGGCCAGAAGCGGAACAGGCGAGTCTTCGCCCGGCCGTTTGAGCGCGACGACTTTGAAGGGGCGATAGGGGTCGAAGATGACGCGCAGGAGCGCGCGCATGTCGTCTTTAGCCGGGTCGCCGACGAGGGCGATCTCTTTGGCCTCGCCCAGCGCGAAGGCGGCCGCGCTGAGCCACTGCGCGAAGGCCGTCGGGTGTTGGGCCAGAAGAGATTGTATCGCAGTCACCGCATCGGCGGCGATTTCGGCGTAGCGCATCTCGGCGGTGAGCAGCGTGAGCCTGAGCAGCGCCATAGCGGCCATCGCGTTGCCCGAAGGCGTGGCGTTGTCCTGCAAGTCTTTGGGACGGGTCACGAGCGTTTCGTGGTCGTCGCTCGTGTCGAAGAAGCCGCCTTTGGGGTCGCGGAAGTGCGCCAGGACGTAATCCAGCAGTTCGCGGGCGGCGGTGAAGTAGCGGGCGGCGAACGTGGTTTCGTAGAGCGCGAGCAGGCCCTCGGCGACGCAGGCGTAGTCTTCGAGGTAAGCGTTGAGAGGTGAAGATGGGCGCTCACTTCCGTCCCCTTCGCGAAGCGCTCCTTTGAGGCGCCCTGGTAAGGGAGAGGGGAGGGCGCGCCAGGAGCGGTACAGACGGCCATCTGGCGCGCGGAGGGCGGCGAGGAGAAAATCGGCGTTGGCGACGGCGGCCTCGCGGTAATCGGCGCGGTCGAGCGCGCGGGCGGCCTCGGCCATCGCCGCGAGCATCAGCCCGTTCCAGCTGGCGAGCACTTTGTCGTCCAGCCCTGGCTTCACTCGTTTCTCCCGCACGGCGAACAACGTTCGCTTGGCGGCGTCCAGGCGGGCGCGGGCCTCGTCTGGGGTCAGGTTGAACTTGCGGCCCAGCGCCTCAAAGTCGGAGACGACGGAGAGGATGTTCCGCCCTTCAAAATTCCCCCGCTCGCGCACGCCGTAGTATTCCTTGAACAGCGGGGCCTCCGCGCCCAGCGCCGCGTCAATCTCTTCCGCCGACCAGACGAAGAACTTGCCTTCTTCGCCCTCCGAGTCCGCGTCCTGCGAAGAGTAGAAGCCGCCCAGCGGGTCGGTCATCTCGCGCAGGACGTAGTCGAGGATTTCTTCGACGGCGCGGCGGAAGTCGGGGTCGCCGGTGATCTGCCAGGCGTGGAGGTAAACGCGGGCGAGTTGCGCATTATCGTAGAGCATCTTCTCGAAGTGCGGGACGAGCCAGAGGGCGTCGGTGGCGTAGCGGTGGAAGCCGCCGCCGAGCTGGTCGTACATCCCGCCGCGCAGCATCGCGCGCAGCGTCTTGGTCGCCATTTCCAGCGGCGTAGATTCGCCAGTGAAGTGATGGTAGCGCAGGAGAAACTCGATGGTCATCGGCGGGGGGAACTTAGGCGCGCCGCCCCAGCCGTAATTGCGCCAGTCAAACTGACTCCAGAGCGCCTTGACGGCGGCCTGCAAAGTGTCGAGGGCCAGGTCGCCGCCGGGCGGGAGGCCCAGGTCTTCGCCCTGGCTGCTCCGCAGATGCTGCAGCAGGTTGCGCCCGCCGTCGAGCACCTGCTCGCGGCGGTTGACCCAGGCGTCGTGCACGCCCCGCAGGACCTGCTGGAACGAGGGCATCCCGTGCGCGGGGCGCGGGGGGAAATACGTGCCGCCGTAGAACGGGACGCCGTCGGGCGTGAGGAAGACGCTCATCGGCCAGCCGCC
>DAOTXG010000453.1:0-5855 GCA_034435515.1 Anaerolineales bacterium | reverse complement strand
ATCGCCATTCCCCGCCGGGCACTCGCCCGCCATCGCTCCGGAGGCCGTGTCCAGGTTGGCCACCCGAATCGCCTCGCGCAGCGAGCAAAAACCGTCGTCGCTGAGTTCGTCGGCGGTGGTGTTGACGGTGATCGTCGCGCTGGCGCGCGCCGAGGGCGCCCAGGCAAACGCGCCCAGGAGGCAGAGGAACAGCAGGACCAACAAACTGAGAAACAGAATCCGAGACTTCATGGAGGAGCCCCGATGAGGCTTATCATTCCGCCACCGCCCGGCACAAATTCAATTTAATCTCCAACGTCTTCTCCCCACGCGCGGGCAGGGTTAACTCAAACGTCAGCCACACTTCGAGTGCGAGCAGGTTGACCGTGTGCTCCAGCCGCGTCCATTCCATAGATGGCTCCAACGCGATGGCCTGTTTCGTCACGGTGTTGACGACGCCGGGATAAAGTCCCTCGTGCATGTAAAAGTCCAGCGCCGCGCGCCCGCCGCTCAGCACTTCGCGGTAGTCGGGGTTGAGCTCGTGCGAGGTTTTCAGCCGCAGACGGCGCTCGTCGCGAGCGCGATTGACGAAAGTGTAGTGCGCCGCGAGGCCTTCGGCGGTCTGCCGGACGCGCTTCTCGATGGCGAGGTCGGACAGGTAGTGATTGAGGTAGCACGGCCCGTCCGGCTCCAGGCGGTAGTCAAAGAACAGGTCCGGCGCAAATTCCTCGCCCCTCTCGTCCACGATCACATCATTCAGCGCGCCGACCTGCATCCGCAGTGGGAGGCGCTGCGCCGACCTGTGGGTCCGCTTCCGATAGACGGTCAACTCGCGCGGCTCTCGCCTGAAAATCCAGCCCGGCAGCCGGTGACCGAGCCGCGTTGGGATTTTCTCCTTCGTCCGCAGCGCGCGCCACGGCCTGAGGTCGGCCTCGAAGGTTTCCGGGAGCCACGTTTTGGGCGCCGGGGTCAAGCGGGGTTGCTCGGTCGCGCCGCTGACGTAGGGCGCGGGCGGGACGGCCAGAGAGTTACCTGCCAACTGCCGCGCCTCGCTCAAATCAAACCAGTACAGCAGTCGCCCGCCGTGCGCCGTGAGCACCACGAGATAACGGCCATCGCACAGCATTTGCTCGTCGGAGCCGTCGCCGTTGATGTCCTCGATCCAATGCCGGGGATAAGGGTTCCGCGCGACGTGAGCCACGCGGACGAACAGGTAAGTGGCGCGGACATTCTCCCAGCCCCAATACTGCCGCCCCCCTACCCCGATGCAGCCGAACTCGTACTGGTGATGGCAGAAGGTTTCGACCGCCTGCCGGTGGAACTGGCGCACAGCGGACGTGGGCTGAGCCGGAGCGACGCCAGCCGGGTCGGCGCTTTCGCCCGGCGGCGGTTCATTACCTCGGTTCAAATACGAGCGCATCACGCCGTAGAGGCGGCGGAAGTAATTCAGTTTTGGCGCGCGGTGCAGGAAGTCAAACCAGTCCCGGTAGCCGGCTTCGTGGTACGGCGCTTTCGGGTCAAGCAGCGCCGCGTTCATCCACTGCGCTGCGCCGTCGGGCAGAGGGCCGAGCGTTTGCCGGGGTTGGGCAGAGGCAAGATGCCGGAAGACAAAAGCCCGCGACTGCTCAAATTCGCGGAACAGCGCGTCGAGATTAGCCCACGCCGCCTGCGGCAGATACCCCTGTTCCCAGTTCCACAGCCCCATCGCTTCGGCGTCCTCCGCGTAAGCCAACAAAAATTCTTTCGAGCCGCGCCGTCGGGCAATGTCTTTGAGATAATCCAATAACTGTTTGCGCCGCCCAAACCAGACGGCGTAGTTGAAACGTTCCCTGAGAACGTTATCGTCGTAAAGGGCAACTAGTGATTGGTCATTGTAACTCGTTGAAACTGGGACGGGATCGGCCAACCCGGCGGCCTGGAGGATGTGATCCTCGACCAGTGTCGTCGTGTATCCGCCCTCGGCGATGACCTTGACGAGCGATTGCCGCCACGACCGCTCAGAGTTCCAGAAGACGGTCGGCTTGACCCCGAAGACCTGCTCCAGCACTTCACGATGGAGCGCGAGTTGCTGGGCGTTATCCCAATCGTCGCAGGCATAGGGGACGTTCTGCGCGTACGTGCTGCCGAGCAGCTCAAACTGGCCGTCGGCCACGCCGGCGCGGATCAGGTTGATTGTCTCGGGGTCAAACCAATTGAGCGCGCGGAGGAGCGTGCCGGAGATGTGAATATTGAATTTAAGTTTTGGATGGGCGCGCAGGACGTTGAGCAGGCCGCGATAGCAAGCGCGGTTCGCGACGTCGGCGTATTCGGTGGTGTGCTGGTTGAAGTGGAAGACGAGGGCGAGTGGGAGCGGCATGGGGGGATTATAAAATCCAAAATCCCAAACTCCAAATCCCAATCGGGGCTTGTTTGTAGTGAAGCACGCCAGTGCTTCGCGCCACTCGCGTGGCGCACTACGAACCTTTTAAGGCACAGGCGCCCCGCGTCCAGCAATAAACAGCCGATACCATTCTTCGCGCGTCAGTTCGACGTTATCGGCCTTGCAGGCGGCGCGGAGGCGCGCCGGGTTGGTCGTGCCGATGATCGGCTGGAGGCGCGCCGGATGCCGCAGCAGCCAGGCGAGGGCGATGGCCTCCGGGCTAACGTTCTTTTCGCGGGCGAGGTCGGCGACCAGCGCTGATACGTTCTTCGCCGCGTTAGACTTTGGCCCGCGCCCCGAGCCGACGACCGCTCCGGAGGCCAGCGGCCCCCACGCTTGAATCGCGATGTCGTGCAGGCGGCAGTATTCGAGCGTCCCCTCGTTGCGCATCGGGCTGGGCGGCTGCGTCTGGTTGAAGACGATACCCGCGTCAATCAGCTGCGAGTGCAGCAGGCTCAATTCCACTTGATTGACGACCAGCGGCTGCCGCACGTATTTCCGCAGTAATTCGATCTGCGCCGCCGTGTGGTTGCTCACCCCGAAGAAGCGCGCCTTGCCGCTCTGCTGGAGCGCGTCGAAGGCGCGCGCCACTTCCTCCGGTTCCACCAGCGCATCGGGGCGGTGCAGGAGCAGAATGTCGAGGTAATCGGTTTGGAGGCGTTTCAGGCTGCCCTCGACCGACTGGACGATGTGCTCGTAACTGAAGTCGTACCGGCCCGACGCGCGCTCGTCCGGGTCGCCCTCAAAGCGGATGCCGCACTTCGTCTGGACGATGACCTTGTCGCGCAGGCCGGGTTGCTCCTGCCAGATGAGCGCAAACACCTCTTCGGATTTGCCCCGGCAGTAGATGTCGGCGTGGTCGAAGAAGTTGAGGCCCTGCTCCAGCGCCGCGCGGAGAGCGGCGAGCGCGGCCTGTTTCGTCGGCTCGGTCAGCGGCTCGCGGCCCCAACTGCCGCCGAGGTTCATGCACCCGTAGGCGATGCGGGAGGCCTCAAGAGGGGTGTTCGCAATCGTCAAGGTCTTCATCCTCTACTCCTTCATCAGTTCTGGGCAGGCGCAAGGCCCGCCCCTACGTGACTTAATTTGTGGTGGGTTGCCTCACATGGGCGCGAGAGGCAGAGTCAGCTCGACGACGACGCCGGGGCCATCGATGCGATTAGTCAGGCTGGCTTTGCCTTTGACCTGCCAGACCAGCGCCGCGACCATGGCCAATCCCAGCCCCATGCCTGGCGTCTCGCCCGTGAAGCGCTTTTCGCCCTGAACGTAAGGCGCCCAGGCGTGAGTCAGCTGGTCAGGCGCCAGTGTCACGCCGTCGTCACGCACCTGCAGCCGGATGGTACGCTCCTCGGCGCGCGCGACCGAGACCTCGACCGTCGGCGACTGCTTTGGATGAAATTTCTTGGCGTTCTCCAGCAGTTCCCACAGGATCAATTCTATCACCCGCCTGGAAATCGTCAGGCGCGCCTGCTCCAGGTCGCCGGGCATCATCAGGGTGACTGAGGCGAGGTCCAGGGCCGAGGCGATGGCGGCAATCTGCGGTCGCAAGTCCGCCAGCCCAAAGCCCTCGCCTGGCTTCGCCAGGCTGGGCGCCGATATGTATTGAAAGATATCCTGCAGATCGGCAAACAGGCGTTTCGCGCCTTGCAACGCGACGTCGGCCAGCCGGGTCACTTCGTCGCGGGGCAGCGAGTCCAGGTCGTTCGTCAGCATCTCCAGGCTATTGTAGATATGGTTGAGCGGCGTCAGCGTCTTGTGCGAAATAACCGAATGAAACTTGCGCATATCGCGCCAGGCGGCGATCTGCTCGGTGACATCGCTTAATTGAATCACCCGCCCTGAGCCTTGCGCCGTCGAGGGGTGAAAGACCTCAACCTGAAGCCAGAAGGCCCGCGTATTCAGCGATTCCGGGCGGACCAGGTAACACCGCCCGGTCAGATGCGGCCAGGCGCCCCAGGCCAGGTCCGGCTCCAGCCGATATTGCCGGCGGACGAGGTCGAGGAACTTGCCCCCCTGCGCCAGGTTATCGAGAGGCAGGCCCAGATAAAGACAGGCCCGCGGGTTAGCGTAGAGCAGGGCGTCGTGTTCGTCCAGGATCAAGTAGCCATCGCCGGCGTGGTCCAACACCCAGCCCAGGCGCGTGCGTTCCTCTTGCAGGCGGCGGTAGCGGTTGAGGCGGGTGATGGACTGAAGGCGGGCGGTCAGTTCCACGTCGTCGTAAGGCTTGGAAATGAAATCGTCGGCCCCTGCGCGAATCGCCTCCAGCCGCGCCTCGCGGTCGTTGAGCGCTGTCACCATCAACACAGGCGCCTCGGCCAACTGGGGGTCGGCGCGCAGCCGGCGGCAGACTTCGTAACCGTCCATGCCGGGCATCATCACATCCAGCAAAACGACATCCGGTAACAGCTGCGCGGCCTTCTCCAACCCCTCCGGCCCGTTGGCTGCCATCTCCAGTTGATAGTTCTCCGCCGCCAATAGCGCCTCCAGCCCCTCCCGGATGCCTGGCTCGTCGTCAATAATCAGGACAATGCTTGTGGGTATCATCGGGCTACTCCTTCACCTAATGGGCTGAAACTTTCTGGCGTATCCTGCGCTGGCCGCTCGAGATTCACTTTACTTTATCCCCCACGCCGGAGCGGTGAACCGGACGGTCGTCCCGCGCCCCGGTTCACTCTCCACCCAGATCTCGCCCCCGTTTTTCCTGGTCATCTCCTGGCAGATCGTCAGCCCCAGTCCGCTCCCGCGCTCCTGGTCGGTGCCAGGCATGGTATATTGAACGTCAATCCTGAACAGCTTGCTCAAATCGTCGGCGGGGATGCCCAGGCCCGTATCCGTCACTAAGACTTCGACTAAGCCGGGATAGGCCGGGTTGGTCCTGGTCGAGAGGGTCACGGTTCCTCCGCCGGGCGTGAATTTCAAGGCGTTCGAGATCAGGTTACGAAGCACCGTGTCCAGCATGTTCTCATCTGCCAGCACCAGCGTCCCCGCCGGGATCGTGCTGCGCAATTCAATCTGCTTGCTCGCCGCATTTTCGCCAAACAACTGCAAGTTGCGGTTGACGAGCGCCTGCACGTCCACTCGTTCCGGCCGATGCTCCAGCCGCCCCAACTGCAATCTGGACCACAGCAACAAGTTCTCCAGCAGGTTGAACACATGGCGCGTTGAGCGGTACAGCTTGTTGGCCCAGTCTCTAATTTTCTCCGTCGGCGCGGTGTCCACCGATCGCACTAACAATTGCGTCGTGAGGAACAAGTTGGTGAAGGGACTGCGCAGGTCGTGGGCCAGGATGGCAAAGAAGCGGTCTTTCCCCGCGTTCAATTCGGCCAGCGCGGCGTTGGCGGCTTGCAGCTGCGCCGTGCGCTCGGCCACTCGCTGTTCCAACTGAGTGTTCAAGGCGCGGATTTCGGCGTCCGCGCGCAGGCGCTCGATCGCCGTGGCCAACTGCCCGGCAATCGTTAAC
>DAOTXG010000452.1:0-10920 GCA_034435515.1 Anaerolineales bacterium | reverse complement strand
CGCGTCGCGCAATGCGACGCTGAGCCAATCGAATTGTCATTGACTAAAGCTTTCAAGTCACGTATATTTCTTGACATCATTGGCTCCCCTGGGGCCTCTCCCATGTCCAACCCTACGCGCGGCGAGGTCGAAGCGGCGCTCGCCAACGCCATCATCCAGTTTGAAAAAGATCACCTGGGCCGCGGGCCGGTGGAGGCGCGGGTGTTTATTATCGAAGACCTGATCCTCGTCCGCCTGCGCGGCGTGCTGACGCCGGCAGAAGTAAAGTTGGCCCAAAACCCCGACGGGCACAACCTGATCAAGCAGGTGCGGCGGCAACTCCTGGAAGGCTCTCGTTCGCTTCTGGAGGAGATTGTGCAGCGGATGACCGAAAGCCGTGTCGTCAGCCTGCACACGGACATCAGCATCAAGACGGGCGAGCGGGTCATCGTCTTTACAATGGCTGAGGATTTGGAAGAGCGATTCAGCTGGAGCAAACAGGAGCGGGGCCGCAAAGCCGGGTAAGAGGGACGCCTGCCCCAGACGGCGCAAGAGTAAAACCGGGCGCGGCGGGGAAAAAACAGGTAAATGTCAGCGGTTGTCGCCGATGGTGGGCTATAATGTCATAGCATAACATTCCAGAACGCTTCGTCGGTGGACGAGGCAAAGCGTAGCCCTCCGGTCCAGGCCGGAGGAGGACGAGTTGCAGCGTAGGCCGACACTGTTCCGGGTCAGATGTTTGATCTGGCCTGTTCAACAGTGTCGGCCTTTTGTTGTCTGATTTATCGTATTAGGACGCCTGAATTGTGGAGGTTGCCGTGTCTCACGTTCCCAAACCTCATCGTCCGGGACACTACTTTGACCTTCCGCCGCGCTGGGCCGGGGGCGCGTGGGTTCTGATTGCGCTCGGCGCGGCCGGAGCCGGGATCGCCTTGTGGCTAGAAGGAAATGCGGCGGTGATCTTCCGCGATGTGTGCCTCATCGTGGCCGCACTGATTGGGATGGCCGCGCTACTGTGCGGGTTTGACCTGCTCATTTTCCGGGCCGCCAAACCGCGCCCCGAAGACTCGTCGACGCCGCCCGCCGATTCCGACTCGCCCAGCAAAAGGAACTGACTTATGCACCCATCTGCTTCCGAATGGCATGCTCTTTCAATCGCCGAAGTTCTTAGCCGCCTGCAATCCTCGTCCGGCGGGCTGACCGGCGCTGAAGCGGCTCGCCGCCTAGCCGAGCACGGCCCGAACGAATTGCAGGCCGCGCACCGCGTTTCGCCGTGGGCGCTTCTCTTTGAGCAGTTCAAGAACGTGCTGATTGTGATCCTCCTCATCGCCGTCGGTCTGTCGGCCTTCCTCGGGCACGGCGTGGAGGCCATCGCCATCGCGGTCATCGTGCTGTTCGCCGTGCTGTTGGGCTTCGTGCAGGAATACCGCGCCGAACGCGCCATCGAGGCTCTGCGCCAGATGGCCGCGCCCACCGCCACCGTCCTGCGAGACGGGGAAGAAGTGGATGTTCCGGCGCGTGACCTTGTGCCGGGCGATGTCATCCTGCTGCGGGCCGGGGATCGAGTCCCTGCCGACGCGCGACTAATCGAGGCCGTCAACCTGCAAATCGAAGAGGCCGCGCTCACTGGCGAGTCTGTCCCGGTGGAAAAGCACACCGCGCCGCTTGTCAACGGCCCTGACCGGCTGGCCGTGGCCGACCGCAAGAACATGGCCTACGCCGGAACGGCGGCCACGTATGGCCGGGGCCGCGCCGTCGTCGTCGCCACCGCCATGAACACCGAATTCGGCAAGATTGCCCAAATGCTGCAAACGATTGAGACCGGCAAGACTCCGTTGCAGGAAAACCTGGATAAGGTCGGTCACATGCTGGCGCGGGCCGCTTTCGTGATCGTAGCGATCATTGTCGCCCTCGGCCTGTTCCGCGGACAACCCTTCATTGAGATGTTGATTTTCGGCATCGCGCTGGCGGTGGCCGTTGTCCCCGAGGCCTTGCCGGCCGTGGTCACCATTTCTCTTGCCATCGGCGTGCAACGGATGGTCAAGCGCAATGCGCTGATGCGCCGCCTCTCGGCGGTCGAAACGCTCGGCAGCACCTCGGTCATCTGCTCCGACAAAACCGGCACGCTGACCAAAGACGAGATGACCGTCCGCAAAATCTTCGTCGCCGGGCAAATGCTGGAAGTCTCCGGCGCGGGCTACGAGCCGCACGGCCAGTTCTCACAAAACGGCGCCACTGTCGAACCGTCGGCGTTGCTCACTCACCTGCTCCGCGCCGCCGCGCTGGCCTCCGACGCGCACATCGTGCGCAGTGACGGGCGTTGGCATCTCAAAGGCGACCCGACCGAGGGTGCGCTGGTGGTGGCCGCCGCCAAAGCCGGGCTGCGCAAGTCCGACCTCGACGCGCAGTTCCCACGCGTGAACGAAATCCCGTTCACCTCGGAAACCAAGCGCATGACCACCCTGCACGCCACGCCGGAGGGCGTGAGAGCCTATTCCAAAGGCGCGCCGGAAATCATTCTTGAGTCGTGCGCGCGCCTGATGACTGCCAACGGCGAAGCGCCGCTTGACGCCGGAGCGAAAGCGAAAATTCTGGAGGCGGCCCAACAGATGGCGAGCGAGGCCTTGCGCGTTCTGGCGGTAGCCTCCAAAGCGGGCGCGGTGATTGAAAACGCTGAACACGATATGACCTTCCTCGGTTTGGTGGGCATGATTGACCCGCCCCGCCCCGAGGCCAGGGCCGCGATTCAGACGTGCGAGCAGGCCGGCATTAAGCCGGTGATGATTACGGGCGACCACCCGCTGACCGCGCAAGCCGTGGCCCGCGAACTGGGTTTGTTCAAGAGTGGCCGCGTCGTCACCGGAGCAGAGTTGGAAGCGATGAGCGAAGCCGACTTTGAACGCGAGGTGGAACACATCGAGGTCTACGCCCGTGTCTCCCCGGCGCACAAACTGCGCGTGGTCACCGCCCTGCAAAAGAACGGCCATATCGCCGCGATGACGGGCGACGGGGTGAACGACGCGCCCGCGCTCAAGAAAGCCGACATCGGCATCGCCATGGGCATCACCGGCACCGATGTGACCAAAGAGGCTGCCGCGATGATGCTCACCGACGACAACTTTGCCTCCATCGTCGCGGCGGTGGAAGAGGGGCGCGGTATCTTTGGCAACATCAAGAAATACCTGATGTACCTGCTCTCGTCCAACATCGGCGAGATCGGGTTGATGGCCGGGGCCTCCCTGCTGGGCCTGCCCCTGCCGCTTTCGGCGGTGCAAATCCTGTACGTCAACCTCGCCACCGATGGTCTGCCCGCGCTGGCGCTCTCGGTAGACCCACCCGAAGCCGACCTGATGCGCCGCCCGCCGCGCAACCCGCGGGGGGGAATCTTCACCCGCCCGGTCGTCACCCTGATGACGGTCGGCGGGCTGTGGTCGGCCGCGGTCAATCTGGGTCTGTTCGCCTGGGCGCTCAAGTCGGGACGCAGCGACGCCGAGGCGATGACGATGACGTTCGTCTCGCTGGTGCTGATTCAATTCTTCAAAGCCTACAACTTCCGCTCCGACCGGCATTCGGTGCTGGATCAGCCCTTTGCCAACAAGTGGCTCAACCTCGCCATTCTTTGGGAATTGCTGGTGCTCGTTCTGATCGTGTACGTGCCATTTCTACATGAACCATTCGGCACCTTCAGCCTACCGCTCGTGGATTGGCTGATCGTCATTGGCCTGGCCTTCACGATCTCACCCATGCTGGAGTTGGCGAAATGGATGGAGCGACGCGGCTGGTTCGGGAAGATGGCGTAACAGGAGTTAGCCTGTCCATGCTCATCCACGGGCTGAGAAATGCGCTCTGGTGGGCGCTGGTTGAAGCTGCGCTGTTCGCGGTCTATTGGCTGCTGGTATTCCGATGGCTGTTTGTACGGCTATCGCGCCACGAGCGTCTTCTCATCCGAACCACCCGGCGAAAGCCGCTTGGGCGATAAATCGCGCCGCGCGCGAGGCCACCAAACACCGCGGCCCCGCCGAGCACAACTGATTCCGAAGGTTGCAGGCGATACAGCCGGGGGACAGGTTGACTCTCAGGGCGTACGCTCCGCCATTTCGATCTCCTGCCTGGGCACGGCCACGCGCACTCCTTCGGCCCGCAGCGCTTCCACCGCATACTGGCGCAGGGCCATCATCACGCCCCACTGTTTGCCCGGCTTCGTCTTGGCCATCAGGCGCACCTGGATGGCCCAATCGTTGAAGCCAATCCAGCCCAGGGCCTGCGGCGGTTCGAGCAGGTCGGCTTTGATGACGTCGTCTGCCTGAGCGCGCGCGGCGGCGGACTCCAGGGCGCGGATCACGACGCCGATATCCGCTTCGTAGCCGACGTTGAGGTCCACGATGGCGCGCGCCCATTCGGCGGTGAGGTTCGACACCAGCCGGATATCGCCATTGGGCACCAGGTGCAGTTTGCCTTCGATATCGCGCAGGTAGGTGGCCCGCAGCGTGATGCGCTCGACGCCGCCCGCCACCTCGCCGACTTTAATCACGTCGCCGACGGAGAACTGGCCCTCGACCAGGATCAAGATGCCGCCGATGAAGTCTTTGATGAGCGTTTGGGCGCCGAACGAGAGCGCCAGCCCGACCAGGCCGGCCCCGGCGAGCAGCGGCGTGACGTCGAGGCCCAGCGCATAAAACGCCGTCAAGGCGGCGCTGGCGAGAATCGCAACCCACGCTACGCTGCGCCCCGCCTGGACGAGCGTTTGCAGGCGAGCGGCCCGCTCCGAGCCGGGTGCGGTCGCCTCCAACCGTCTCTCGATTTGCCGGGCGGCCAGCCGCAACCCCCATCCGGCGAGGAGGACCACGAGCGCGATGAAAGCAATCTTCAGCAGCAGGGCCACCCAAGTATCCCCTAAGCCGAGAGCGCCGAACTGGGTCTCCATTCAATCATCTCCGGTTGAGCATTATCAGGGATAACTCTGTAAACCTCCGACAGAGGCCGTTGGCGGGCGCGGCAGATCAGGGTCGCCAGGGCGAGGCCGTGCGCGATGATCAAGACCGGGCCGACGGGGTGCGCGCGGGCGATATCGTCGGCGGCGGCCCACACGCGGGCGGCGACTTCGGCCGCCGACTCCCCGCCCGGCGCCCGCGCCTGGGCCGGATCGCGCTCCCGTTCGGCCAGTTCGGCGGGATATTGACGAGCGACGTCTGCCCCCAGCCTCCCCTCCCACGCGCCCAGGTTGATTTCGCGCAGGCGCGGATCGAGCCGCACGGGCAGGCCGATCCGGCGTCCGACGATTTCCGCCGTTTCGCGCGCTCGCGTCAAATCGCTGCTGTAGAGCGCCTCAAAGCGCAGGCCGCTCAGGCGCGCTCCCAACGCCTCAGCCTGCGCCCGCCCGGCTGCATTGAGCGGCAGCGGGGCGGCCTGCCCCTGCCAGCGCCCCTCCACGTTCCAATCGGTCTGCCCGTGCCGCGCCAGCCAGAACGGCGTCATCTCATCCGCCGGCCCAGTAAATCGCCAGTATCGCCCCGACGTACATGACCAGGAGCGCCACGCCGTCCCAGTTGAAGCGGTAGGGCGTTTTGGGCGAGGCGCGGTAAATCAGGCTGACGATGGCTACGCCCGTCATCATGATGGCGATGACCGCCGAAAGCGCATTGGCCGTGCTGACCGCCGCCCAGAAATTGCTCCGCCCGTCGGCTACGTCAAAGAGGGTCAGCAGCGCCACGTTGAACAGGTTGCTGCCCAGCGCGTTGCTGATGGCTAAGTCAATTGCACCCAGGCGCACGGCGGCCAGGCTGGTCGCCACTTCGGGCAGCGACGTGCTGATAGCCAGAAAAAGGCTGCCCACGAAACTGCGCGAGAGGCCGGTCTGGGCGGAGAGGCGGTCGCCGATGGAGGCCAGCCAGATGCCCAGCCCCACGACGGCGACGGCGCTGGCGACGAACGCGGCATAGGCGCGCACGGGGCTGATTCGATCGTAATGCCGGACTTCGGCTTCCCGGTCCAGTAATTCGGCCAAACGCTTCTGCTCAAAGCGGGCGATGAGCCGCGCGCCGACGAAGTACAACACGGCGATGGCCAGGCTGATCAAGCTGACGCCCCATAGCCCCAAACTGTTGAGATTCGCGCCCAGCAACCCGCCGCCGGCGACCAATCCCAGCAGCAAAACCCCTAACCCCGCCGAGAGGATATGTCCTTCCTGCGCTTTCGCCAGGATGGAGCCGGGCTGGTAGGTCAGATCCATGAGCGCGATCAGCGCCAGGTTGAACAGGCAACTGCCCAGGATAGAACCAATGGCCAGGTTGGGCGCGTCGAGCCACGCCACCGCCGACACGCCGGAAACCAGTTCCGGCAGGGAGGTCACGCTGGCGAGCAAGAGCGCGCCCACCCACGCCCGCCCCAGGCCGGTCTTCTCGGCCAGCACGTCGCCATAGCGCGACAGCAGAATTGAAGCCCCGATAATCAAAACGGCGCAGACGGCAAACTCGAACCAGATCATCCTGCCTCCCAGCTGGCGTAAGCCGTCAAATACGTCGCCAGCGATTTCTCCAGATCCTTCAACCCCTGGACCGAGCACCACTCATCCGGGCCGTGGCTGTCGCCGGCCGCCCCCAGCCCGCCCCAAGCAAATGACAGGCCGAGCACGTCGGTAAAAAGATAATACGGCGTGGCGCTGGCCTCCAGAGGCCGGATGACCGGTTCGTAACCGTGCGCCCGGTAGGTCTGGATGAGCACCTGCACGATCGGAGCATTCAGCGCGGTGCGCGCCGCCGGGTAGCCCGAGTCCAGAACGACCTCGAGATCAGGAAAACCACGCCGGTCCAGATGGGCGCGGATGGCGTGGTGGGCCTGCTCGACCGAGACGCCGGGCGGCAGGCGCAGATCCAACTTGGCCTTGGCCATGTTCGGGATGATGGTGTGCGCGCCCGGCCCGGTGTAGCCGGACACCATGCCATTGATATTGAGCGCCGTGCCGAACTGCATCCGCTTAAGCAGTTCCAGCGGCGGCAGGTCGCGCTTGAGGCGAGCCGTGCCGAGGTCGGCTTTGGCCTGTTCCACGTCGAAGGTGCGGGCCAGTTCGGCCAGCAGCGCTTCGTCCTCCGGGGTGATCGTCCCCAAACGCGGAATGCCCTCGACGGCGAGGTCTTGATGTTCGTCAATCAGCGATTCCAGCGCGCGCACCAGCCGCCAGGCCGGGGACTTGAGCCACGGCCCCAGGCTGGAATGCACCACCTCGCGCGGCCCGCCCCATTCACCGGAACGGCAGATGATCTCCAGCCCCACGTCGCCTTTGGTGCCGAGCGTCATTTCCGGCGGACTGCCCGGCGCCCACTGGCTCCAGAACGGCTCAAACGCGCCGTCGGCCCTCAACCGCTCCTGGTGCTCGCGGTAAAACTTCTCCAACGCAAAACTGCCGATCTCTTCTTCGCCTTCGATGGTCCAGCGGATATTGACCGGCAGGCCCGTCGTCGCCCGCAGCGCTTCGAGCGCGTGCAGAAACGCCATCAGCGGGCCTTTGGAGTTGCACGCGCCGCGCGCAAAAATGCTCGCGCCGCGCGCGGGATGCTCGCGGATGTCGGCGGCGAAGGGCGGGCTGGTCCACGGCTGGTCGTCTACCGGCTGCACGTCGTACATGCCGTAGACCAGCAAGGTCTTGGGCGCCCCGACGTACCACTCGGCGAAGAGGAGCGGGTGCGTGTCCGGGCCATGATCTTCGACGTAGGCGCCGCGCTCAACCAGCCAGCCGCGCAGGAGGTCGGCGCACTGGCGCACACCCATGTTCTGGGCCGAGATGCTGGGCTGGCGCAGAAAAGTCCGGGTGCGCGCCAGGTGCGCGTCGAAGTGGGCGTCCAGATAGGCGTGGGTGGGCCCGGGCAATTGGAGCGTCATCGGCGGTCACGGGCGACATACTCGGCGACCTCGACCATCGGCGGGCGCTCGCGCTCGGCGATTTCCTCCACGTCGAGGAAGTAACCGCCGGTTTCGTACCGGATGAGCTTCATGGATTTGTTCACTTCTTCGAGCAAGGGCCGCGCGTAGCGCCGCTCCAGCCGGCGGATGACGGTCTGCAAGATGGCAAACGACATCTTGCTCAAGGCTTCGAGCGGCTGGTTGTGGTGAATGCGCTCCAGCAAGTCCACCTGGGCAATGGCTTCCAACCCGTACTTTTCAAAGACGTCGATCAACAGGCCGGTCTCGACGCCGTAGCCGGAGGAAAACGGCAGCTGCTCCAGCGCGGCGCGGCGGCCGGCGTATTCGCCGGAGAGCGGCTGCACCACGCCGGAGAGTTCGGGGTAGAACAGATTCAGCATGGGCCGGGCGGTGAGTTCGGTCACGCGCCCGCCGCCTCCGGCCTGCACTTTCTCGCCCACTTTGAGCGGGCGGCGATAAAAGCCTTTGACGAACTGGATGCGCGGGCTGAGCAGGAGCGGGCCAAGGATGCCGTAGACGAAGCGCGGGTGAATGTTCACGATGTCGGTGTCAATCCAGGCGACGATGTCGCCCTGCGTCACGAGCAGGCTTTTCCACAGCGCCTCGCCTTTGCCGCGCCGCGCGCCGAGTTCGGGGAGCAGGTGTTGGTGGATGTACACCGGCACACCCAGCCGTTCGGCGATGTCGCGCGTGCGGTCGGTGGAATCGGAATCAATCAGCACGATCTCGTCGAGCAGCGGCGCTTTATCCATCAGCGCGCGCTTGAGGGTGCGGATCACTTTCCCCACCGTTTCTTCTTCGTCGAGCGCGGGCAGGGCCAGGCTGATCGTCACGCCCTGCATTCGCTTGAGTTCGAGGAGGTGCGCCAGGTCGGCGAACTCGTCTGCGTGAAAGGTGTTCTCGGCGAACCACTTGTCCACCAGGATGGAGATTGCCTGCGCGCCCACGGTCTCGTCCGGCGCGGCGACGGGCATCGGGCGGCGCGTCTTAACCACGATGACCGCCGTCGGGGATTCCTGCAAGACCCGGTCGGCCACCGACCCCAGCGAGGCCGGGCTGTCGAGCGGCTGAGCCGTCGCGCCCATCACGACCAGGTCGTGGGCCTGGCTGACGTCGAGGATCATCTGCGCCGGGTTGGCGGTGACGGCGGCGCGCATTTGCACTTCGGGCAGGCGCTTGAGCACGCGCTCCAACCCCCGGAACGGCGCGTCGTTCCCGGCCTTCTCGGCCAGGGTGAGGTGGAGCGCGGTGAGTTCGCGCGGGCGCAGGCTTAACCCCACGCGCAGCGCCAGTTCGGCGTGCGGCCCGCCGCGCACCGGCGCCAACACGCGCGCGGGTTGTCCCGGGAACGGCCCGCGCACCAGCGCGACGTTGCACGGCGGGTGGGTGAGCACCTCTGCGGCGGTGACGCCCAGCGCGTCGAGGTGGCACGCCCAATCCAGCAACAGCAGGTCGGGTTCCTCGTCCGCGATGACGGCGAGCAGGTCGTCCCAGGGCGCAGTGGACACGCGCACCCGCGCTTTAGCGCGCACGCCCTCACCCGCGAGTCCCCCCAACCGCTGGCGGATGGCGCGCGCCTGCTGCGCCCCCGCGCTGACCGGCTTGCCGGGCGCGATCCTCACCAACCCGACCAGGAGGACCTCACCCGCCAGCGCGCGGGCGGCGGCGAGCGCCGCCTGGGTTTCGCAGTCAAAAATGACCGGCACAATAACCGTGCGAATCGGAGTGAAACGATGGATGGCCATAGTTCGATGGTGTTGTAGGACGCGTCCCCGGTGGACACGCTGCGCGTGGCACGCGAAGCGTGTCCTACGGCGCTAATAGCGACCCGCTATGAGCCGGGTAGGACAAGCCGCTGGCTTGTCCCACAGGACAATCTGGCACGCGAAGCGTGTCCTACGTTAATAGCGGCTCGATGTGAGTCGCGTAGATCGAGTCCCAAGTAAAACTCCGCCGGGCGCGTACTGCGAAGCGATAAGCCGGGTCGGCGCGCAGGCGCGCGGCGATCAGCGCGGCGACGGCCTCCGGGTCGGCGTCGGGCGAAAAGTAAGCCGCGTCGCCGCCGCCGAGGTCGCGCAGGGGCGGGATATCGGCGCAGAAGACGGGCAGGCGCGTGAAGGCGGCCTCGACGAGCGGGATGCCGAAGCCCTCCTCGCGGCTGGGCAGGAACAGCGCATCGGCGAGGCGGAAGAAATCGGCCACCACCGCATTGGGCAGCCCTTCGGCTTCGCTTCGCGGAGCACCCCTTTGGGGCAGGACAGGCCCTTTGGCGGCGCCTGGCGGAGTATCCCTCTGGGGCACGACAGAGGCGTATTCGGCGGCGAAGTGCGCGACGCCGCGCAGCCCGAGTTCGTCGCGCAGCGCGAACAAGCGTCGTTTGTATTCGGCGTTGGCCGGGTTGTGCGGCCCCTCCGGGCCAGTGACCAGAAGCATAGCCTGTGGGTAAAGGGGTTCGGGCGGCCGGAGACGTTCCACCGGGGAGAGACGTTCCACCGGGGAGAGACGTTCCGCCGGAGAGAGACGTTCCACCGGAGAGAGACGTTCCACCGGAACGTCTCTACGGAGGGAGGCCAGGACATGCAATGCGAGTTCGATGTTCTTGCGTGGGGTGAGGCGCACCGGCAAAAGCAACAACGGCTCGGCTTCGTTCAATCGCATCGCCGCGACGAGCGCCTGCGTCTGCGCTTCAAGTTTGAACAGGTGATCGGTCTGCACGCCGTTGGGGACGACCGCGATACGCTCGGCCGGGAGGCCCCAAAGTTCGGCCAGCTCGCGGCGGCGAAACTCGGAGACGGCCACGTGCCGCACGCCGGGCCAGGCCGAGGCGTCCCGCAGCAAATCCCAGGGATAACCGTCGTGCAGTTCGGGCCGGTAGCGCGGCGTCGTCCACGCCAGGTCGTGATGCCAGAGGATTAAGCGGTAACGGGTAAGGGGTAATTGGGGATTGGTAATTAGGGATTGGAGATTAGAGAGGGCGGCGGTGAGCGCCAGGTTCTTGTGGAGCGAGCAGACGTTGTGGGCGAT
>DAOTXG010000451.1:0-6986 GCA_034435515.1 Anaerolineales bacterium | reverse complement strand
CTGTTACAAAGTGAATTTTAGGTACTGGGAGAGTGACGAAGGAGTCAATTTCATCCAGCAAGAGCGCGGGCAATCTGACCTTAGCCTCACGCCTGGATCCCGTCTGAAGAGTCACCTCCCTGGTTGGCAGGCGGGAAAGGTTGACCAGCCGGACGCCGTAGCGATCGCAGATCTCGGGCAGACCGTGAGAAACGAAAGCCATCTCACCCGGCCAGGAGCGATATCCGCCGTCCGATTCGCCCAGGTATATACGATCCGTGCGCGACTTCAGAACGCGGATCACAGTCTCGATGAAGGCCGGCGTTGTTGTCACACCAGGCCTGGGTTCGGGATAGGTCAGGTTTGGCTTTAGAAAAACGATAGCCTGGCGTGGTACGAGTCTCTCCCAGTTTACATAGGTCAGGGCATCGTTTAGAGTCGCCTCCAATATCTCAGGCGTCTGGCGGGCCATATAGACACGAGGCATAATCATACGAGCGCTTCGTAGACAGCCTCAACGGCTTGAATGTGCTGTTCTATAGAGAAATGAGTCTCGATGTGTTTGCGGGCAGTTTCGCCCAATCTTCGTCTGCAAGCCGGGTCAGCGAGCAATGCCAGGGTCGTCTGCGCAAAGGCCGCAGGATCGTTTGGCGGGACAAGGCAGCCAGTCAAACCGTCAGTCACAAATTCTGGCACGCCGCCGGAATTGGAGGCTACGACCGCGCATCCCATCGCCATGGCTTCGGCTAGCGCTAGGCCAAACGGCTCACGTAGGGACGGAAACAGGAAGACATCAAAAGCTGATAACACCTGTGGAACGTCATCGCGAAAACCTGTGAAAGTGACGCAATCTTCCAGCCTCAATTGCGAGGCAAGTTGCATTAACTGCCGCTCGTAGGATGCTTGTTGGGGACGAGAAACAGTGCCCACAATGACAAACTGCACATCAGTGCGTTTTTGCCGGATAAGCGCCGCCGCTCGCAAGAATGTTTCAACTCCTTTGCTGATGTGCAAACGGCCCATCATGCCGACGATATGTTGTTGATTATCCGCCAGGAATTCAGCACGGAGGCGGGCGCGGGTTTCCGCCTCCACTGGACTGAAATATGCAGTGTCAATGCCGTTGTAGATCAGGCTGAGTTTCTGGGGCCGTACGCCACGCCGCAGAAACTCAGTCCGCACGTCATGGCTGACAACTAAAATACGATCAGCTAACGCCTCAAGTAATCGTACGATGACGCTCCAGATCCATTGATCGCCAGGTCGGTAAGGGCTGCTCTGAACCATATACACCGATGGCACACGCGCCAAGCGGGCGGCAAGCCCGCTGCTAAAGACCAGTTCAGTTTGGGTATGCACAATATGCGCCCCTGTCTCACGAATAACTCGAACAAGACGATAGGCGCTGAGTGGAATTTGGAAAAACTTAGCGACCAAGGAGGGCAGGGACTGCAGTTTAGTAACCGGAGAGGAATCCACGTACACAACCTGATCCGCTATTGCTTCATACCGAGCTGCAATGCCACCGGGATGCGGCAAAACCACAATTCGCCTGAACCGTTGAGCATCCAGGTGGCGTAATAAATCCATAAGGATACTATCCATCCCTCCCAATTTGTGTGCGAAGACAAACGGGTTAATAAACAGGATTGTTACTTGACCTGGCATATTCATGATTGTGGGCCTGTTTCCCACTAAAGGAAAAAGCAAGAGCGCCACCCGCAATAACTACTACGTATAAGACATCCACTACGTAGTAAATGTCCGCGCGAAGCAAACTAATCAGCTGCGAGAGCAGAATAGCGTAAAGAACCGCATCCGCCACATTGTGTTTGGGGTCAAGATTGTTGCTAAAAATGCGCGTGGCCCAACCGAGTAATACCATGCCGCCAACCACACCCATAACTCCGAAGTTCATATACAAATCACCAATGTAACTGACGGTGATGCCTGACCTTCGCACATGCCATTCGGGAAATACTAGTTGTGTATAGAGCCAGTTACCCCTCTCCGGCTTATCTATATAAATTGCACGTGGAATCATAGCAGTTACAACAGGCAGCAGACTCTTTCCATATAAATACTCAAACTGATCCGGGAAGGCCCTCACAACTGTCATAAGGACATCAAACTGAATCAGATCAGGCCCTTCAAAGAGTCTGACAGGCAAGTCTAAGGTGATCACATCAGCCGAAACACCAACTAGGCGGTCGTAGTTAATCTCCTCTGGGCGTCTCACCCCGCGAAAGAAGCCAATAAATGAGATCAGAAACATCAACAACAGAATGCCTAGCACAATCACATGAATCCATCTAATTTTGTTTACCCGATAACTCCAGATGACGACGCAGGGCAGTAGAAAATCGAATAATATGAAACTCCTGTTGCCGCTGAATATGCCAGCAGATATGACCAATAGCCCTATCAGGCAACAGGCCAAAAATATGACGGGTTTGGCAGAACGGTGGTTTGCGCCATAGTTGAGCGCCAGTCCAACAAACACCGTTGCCGCAATAGGAAATAGTCTCCACAGTAAAAACAGATAGTACCTACCATAGTAATAATACTGGCGTGGCGCAGCAGCGCTCACTAAGAACTCAGAAACGCTCCCCACTTCTCTGATTAGCGTGATCGCAAGGAAACAGGTTATACCAAAACAGGAAAACAATAACAGAGTTGCGCGCCGCCAACTCAATTGCCTTTGATCCCAAGCCCATGACCCACCGTCGCGCTTAGGACTCGATCTATTGCCCGCAATAAGAAAGAATACCCCACCTCCAATAGAGGCAACGCTCAGTGCCCAGAGGTAATCTGGCATTGAGTCGCCGGTTAAAGGCAAATTGTAGTTTCCTCCAAGCGCAACGTACGGCCCATAGCGGCCTGACCATAAGACGTAGATAGCTTTGACCGGATACATCAAGATCAACACCGAACCCAGAGCAAAGACAGGTGAGAAGAAGTCGTTTTGAGATTTTATCCAGAGGATAAGTAACCTACCTGCCAGGCCCAGGAAGGGAATAAGGAGAACAAAGAGGAAAAAGAACGGTGTAATAGCCCCGACGAACCCCGCAACCGCACTCGCTAATATGCATGCTGCAATCAACAGTCTCGTACGCGGGATATGACTGCTGGCCAACGTATAAATGGAGCGCAATTTAGTGATCATGCTCATCAATTTATAGGCTTTGCCAGAATAGTATTGACCACAAAGCGCTTATCGTTGCGCGGGCAGTAAAGCACGCGCCCGGAGCGCGTTGATAAACTGGCGATCTTCGTCATCTAAGCCAAGCAAAACAAGAACTATCGTGAAGACACCAAGTGACGTGACCAACATTGACAGCAGGTTTAGCACAGGACTGCCAAGCTTAGCAACTACACCGAGAATCAACATCAATCCAACCGCCGCAACGGCAGCCACCCCACCCTTGATATAGCGCCTATCGTAGGGCCACAACGTGAGAGAACGCTTTACCTCGAACAAGCCGACAATGAACATCCCGCTGACTGCTATGCCTGTCGCCAGAGCCGCACCTGTGATTCCAAGAGCGGGAATGAGGAGCCAATTTAGAATGAGGTCCACAGCCAGCCAGAGAGCCGAGATGCTAAACCAGCGGTTCTGTTGACCTGTCAACATAAGCAGAAAGCCCACTGCGCCAGTCCCGGCGTTAATCAACTGCGTGGTTGCGAGAATGACTAACGCCGTCGCGCCTTCTGCGTATTGGGGGCCAAATACTACAACCATGAGATCACGAGACGTAAAACATATGGTCAAGAATAAGGGAACGCTCGCATACAGCGCCCACTTTGTGCTTATCTTGAATAACTCGTTGAGCTGCGCCCTTTCTTGCCTTTGATGCAGGTCGGCAATCATCGGTGAAAAAATGGCGACAATTGCGCTGAGCAACATTGGAAATAGGGCGGAAAGCTGAGCGGCTGCCTGATAAATTCCTACCTCTCCTGCTGGGCGAAAATAGCTGAGCAGGAGCCGATCAGCCCAGAGCATCAGCGTACCACTCATGATAGCTAATGAGGTAGGGAGGGCAAAGGACATCAACTCCTTAGGTGATATGAAGACGGCAGTTATGCGTGGGGCGAATATGGCCGGATACAGCCGCCTGAAAAAGGGGATAATCAACGACGTCGAAACCCCGTAAGAGACTACCAGAGCCAGCATCGCACCCCATAGCCCCCAATCCATCAGCAGAAAAATTAAGACGAGCAACAAGTTGACGGCCGGTGGAATAAGATCCTCAAGCATTATGGAATATTGGGCTTGTTTAGAAACACGGCAAGCCGCTGCCGCTACCGTTACTCCGACATACATACCCAATAAGGGCGCCAGCCAGCGGAACACCATCTCCAATCTCGGCTCCCGCAACAATGCGCTTGCCAGGTAAGGAGAAGCGAAATAAATAATGCACCCGCTTAACAAACCCGCGAGTACGGCTATGCCTAAGGACTGGACCAGCACCCCTTTAAGGCGCGGTGGGTCTGAATGCCAGTAACGCGTAGCATAACGTATAACGCCATTGTCCAACCCAAGCATAGCAACCAGGCCAACGATGCTTAACAAAGCCCAGCCAATGGCATACATGCCAAAGAACACTGGCCCTAATAGCCGAGCCAAAACAACCTGACTCAGAACGCGCAAAGTCCGCCCCAGAATACGTCCCCCGAACATGAGGCCAACGCCTGTAGCCAGGGTGGCAACATCGCTACTATCGTCATTTGTACCGGCCGGAAATGCGGCAGTGAGTTCAGACACTGGCTGTCCTGTTGAGTACCCGACCAAACTGCGATTACAAAAAGGCATCAGGTGAGGAGTTGGTCAGTAAAAGCTGCCTCAGCATCTACGCGTTCTATCGGCGACCAAGAAAATTTTTCCAGGCCGAGCAAACCAGCCATAGCCTTTGCTTCGTCGCTGTAGTAATCCCTGAGCGTCTTCTCCAATGACTGCGCTATGGCTACGCGCCCATCAGAGCGAGTATTGAAGAAGGTGTAAAGCGGATCGAAACGGCGGCGGAGGAAACGTAATATTACTCGGACTCGCTGCCTGTCATAGACCTTAAAATATAGCCAGGTGCCGAATTTCAAATACAAACTGTGTATGGCGGCATTGCGAATAGCGATTGTTCTGTTATGAACATCAAAATAATAATTGTCATAGTATGTAACATCTAAGCCCGCGAAGGAACAGATCTCTGCGATGAGCGTCTTGGCGTTGTTCTTAAGCCCTGCGTATTGAGCGATATAGATATCTTCGCGTCCGAACAACTCAAGATAGGGTTTCAAGTATACGGAATAGCGTCCTTGCTCCAACGCGCGAAGGTGCTGTTCCCTCTTGTCGTTTTGCCCACCAGTCTGCAACTGTAGCCTGACATATTCTCCAAAACTGCAATCGGCAGGCAGCTGGCCGACTTGCTTGGCAAAACGGAACCATGAGATTAATCGGTCAACAGGCTCTCTCAGGATGAAGATCAGCTTCACTGCCGGCAGGGCGGTCTTGATTTTCTTGGGTGTGCCGGGAGAGTAAAGATAGTCTGGTGTGGCTTCCAGGCGGACAGGTTTATCTGAACGATGAGCAAAATACTCCTCATACTTAGCCAGACTCCAATCTTCAAAGCGAAATTTGACTGGCAGAGGATAGTCTGGATCAACAAAGAAGCGTGTTTCCTTCAAGCTCGATGCACAAACCTGGGGATGATCGGCCAGATACTTGTACAACGACGTGGTGCCTGATTTGGTTGCTCCCCCAATGATCATGTAAATTGGATCGCTCATTAGAAACAGTTTGCAAATGGCATCTATTTCATGATGCGTGCTCCGCCCTTCCGACATAGTGACGGTCGTCGGCTTCACGAGGGATATAAGCCAGCCAGCGGATAGGCCCGCACACTGGGCTTGCCGATGTCGCAGCCGTCGAATTCTATTCGATGGCTAATGCAGCCTCGGCCTGGCTTTCTGGATGCTAGCCGCGTCGAGCTCGACCGGGACGAGGTGCAGGCCCGGCTGGCCCTGGATCAGTTCCAGCAGCACGCGGACGCGCTCGTTCCCGGAGAGGCGCGCGTCGAAGACCGCCGCATAGCCCGCGAATGGGCCGCCGACGATTTGCACCTTGTCGCCGCGCTCCAGCCCGTCGAAGACCAGGCCGCCCGCCGCTTGAATGTGGGCGATCCGCCGTTGCAGTTCAAAGATGAAATGGTCCGGCACAATCGCCGGCTGCCCGCCGAACAGCACGACACTCCGCAGGCCGGGCGTCCATTGCAGCGCGCTCAGCCCGACGGCGGCCAGATCCATTTTGACGAAGAGATAACCGGGGAAATAAGGACCGACGCGCGCGGCGCGGGGATTAACCGGATTCAAACGCGCCAGAGGCAAGAACACTTCCAACCGACGCCCCCTCAGGTAGTCGGCCACCTGCCGTTCTTTATGCGGCTTGGCGTGCAGAACGTACCAGTGTTCCATTGGCCCCGCGCTCTGTCTTGAACCGGATTTCTGAGACCCGCAAGCACCTAAACTGTATTACCGCACCCCCGGAAGGGGAATAGCCTTTAGAGGCTATGCGATTTTGGCCCATGTCAGTGCAGGGAACGTGCGACGCACTCGCTTCGCGGAAGTGCGTCGCACGTGGCCGTTGCACCTCTGAGCCTACCTGAGTTTAGATCGTCGAGCAAGATTCGTGCCTGCCCGGCAGGAAAGGGTTGCCACGAATTGCACGAATTATCACGAACACTTCGCGCAAATTCGTGTAATTCGCGGCGAAACCTTCGGAAAGCGCCTATCTATTCCGATAAAGGTCAGTGGGCCCGGCAGGATTCGAACCTGCAACCAAGCGGTTATGCTTCCCACTGCGGCTTTCGCCGCCCCTTTCGGGTGTGTGGGCTGGACTATCTCTTCGCCCTCAGTCGAGGGCGCCTGCCGTTTAGTCTCTACACCTTCCTCGTCGGCGAGGCTTGGCTCGGGATTACACTGGCGCGAGGCTTTAGGCTTCCCCGAATTTGACAGGT
>DAOTXG010000450.1:0-5819 GCA_034435515.1 Anaerolineales bacterium | reverse complement strand
TCGAAGGAGAGTTGATCGCTATGTCGCCCATCAACGCCCCCCATGCCGCCGCGTTGACAGCCTTGACGGAGATTTTTTTACAGCCACTCCAGGGTCGCGCAGTGGTGTGGTCGCAAAACCCCGTGCGCCTGGACGATGACTCGCGCCCTCAGCCCGACCTGGCGCTGCTCCGCCCGCCCGCTGGCCGTTACCGCGCGCAATTGCCGGGGCCGGCGGATGTATTTTTGCTGATTGAGATCAGCGACACGACTTTGACCTATGACCGCGACAGGAAACTCCCGCTCTACGCGAAGGCGGGCATCCCGGAAACCTGGCTGGTGGATGTGAACGGGGAACAGGTCTTCGCATATCGGCAGCCAGAAAACGGGGTCTACACCCAACTGATGACCTACAAACGCGGGGCGGCCTTTGCGCCGCAGGCCTTCCCGGACGTGGTCGCGCGCGTGGACGACATCCTGGGAGAGCCGGACGCCGCAGCCTGAGGCGTGCTCAAATTCGGCCCCAACGTGCGACGCACTCGCTTCGCCCGAAGGGGCTGCGCGAGTGCGTCGCACGTATCGTAATCGCTTCACGACGAGCGCGCCTCCGACATCCTCAGGGCATCCGTCGCCATGCTCCGCACGCCCTCGTCCTCGTCGGCCAGCAACGCCTGGAGCGCGGGGACAGCCGCCGAGATGTCGCCGACGTACTTCGCGATCCGGTACAACGCCCAGGCCGCCATCTTGCGCGCCTCCGGTTCCTGGTCGGATAGCAACCCAGTGAGTTGCGGGACCGCGCCCGACACGTCCGTCCCGTTCGTCGCGGCATACCCCAACGCAATCGCTGCATCGTGCCGGAGGTTCAGTGCGTCCTCGCTCAGCAGATTCACGAGCACCGGCGCCGCGGGCAGCAGGTCCGTCCCACCTCGGGCGGCGGAGACCAGCACGGACATCGCGCCGCTCTTCACCTCGCGATTTCCCGTTTCGACGAGTTCAAGCAGGCGGTTCCACTCCTGGTTCAGGATAAAGTGAACTGCTAAGACTGCGCTGGCGGCGTTCTGCGTCTCCGCGTCCGGATCGGCCATCAGTTCCAGGAGACGCGGCACGGCAGTGGAGACGTCGAGCCGCCGGTAGGCCGCCGACTCGAGGCGCTCCAGGGCGGCCCGGCGTTCTTGCGGCTCTTCCGCCGACAGTCCCTGCACGATCTCCGGGAGGTCCTGCCGGAGCCGCGCCGTGACCAGAAAGTCGAGAAACCCCTTCCAGGCCTCCACGGCTTCCGGGTTCACCATGCCCGCCTCGGCGTTCTCCTCCAGGATGTTGACCTTAAGCTGCACGCTCGACAAGAGATCGCGGCTGACCTGCGCCCCGTGTTCGAGGAGCAGGCGCACAATGTCGACGTGGCCCGCAAAGGCCGCATTCATGATCGGCGTCTTGTCCGCCCCGCCCAGATTATGTATGTTCGCCCCGGCCTCGATGAGACGCCGGACGGCCTCGAGGTGACCGTATTCGGCTGCCTCGTTCAGCGCCGTATCGCCGTAGGTCCCGCGGGCGTTCACGTCGGCGCCGCTCCGCAGCGCTTCGGCAATGCCGTTTAGGTCCCCGGCCGAAGCGGCCTGCCAGAGTTGCTCGTCGGCTTTAGTCGTCATGGGTTGTCCTTTTCCAGGCGGGTTTTGTTTTCTTGTGAGCCAGTATATCAGATAAAGAAAAGACTCCTGGCGACAGGGGTCTCCTTTCACGCCGCTGGTGGATTTGCAAGAGTTCTTCGTCATCCCCCACGTACTCAGCCAGCTCGGCCTGCCAGTCAGTTCGCAGTTGAGCCGCCGCGGGTGTGGGATCACGCGTCGGAAACGCTGCTGGTTCAGTTGTATGCGGCCGTCGTGAACGAACACGAGCGGGTGATGGCGCACCTGCGGCGCGACCCGGCGCACCGTTCGCGAGAGTCGCGGAGTTGGCGACGACGCCACCGGCGAAATCATCGGTGACTTTCAGTATCCTCCATCGGATCGAATGTGCTGAGACCGGCTCGTCAGTTCACCCGTCAGGCGGTCGAGCAGAACTTTCAGTATCCTCCATCGGATCGAATGTGCTGAGACCCTCCTTCGGCCTGGGATAGGGCCGGGTTGTCTGCGCCCTTTCAGTATCCTCCATCGGATCGAATGTGCTGAGACCTCGGATCGATTTGTGGGTGAGTTCAATGCGCAACCCTTTCAGTATCCTCCATCGGATCGAATGTGCTGAGACCTCCTGAGACGCCACACCAAGCGCAGCCAGCGCAGCTTTCAGTATCCTCCATCGGATCGAATGTGCTGAGACCTTCGGTCGCCTGCTTGACCTGCGCGATGACGGCGCTTTCAGTATCCTCCATCGGATCGAATGTGCTGAGACCTCCCAATATACTCATCCTGCCGGTCGTCGTCTACCTTTCAGTATCCTCCATCGGATCGAATGTGCTGAGACTGCCGACGACCACGCCGAGCAGGTCTACCTCAAGGCCTTTCAGTATCCTCCATCGGATCGAATGTGCTGAGACCGCGCTTATGTCGTCCGCCAAGCAACACCGCTCGCCACTTTCAGTATCCTCCATCGGATCGAATGTGCTGAGACCGACAAACTCCGTCCAGCCGCTTGGCCAGGTGACGGCTTTCAGTATCCTCCATCGGATCGAATGTGCTGAGACAGCGCAGCACGATGCGGGCTTCGTTGCGCTTGATGCGCTTTCAGTATCCTCCATCGGATCGAATGTGCTGAGACGCGGTGAGGAGGGTGGTGATCGTGGCGGCGCGGTGCTCTTTCAGTATCCTCCATCGGATCGAATGTGCTGAGACCGGGTTGAAAAAATGTTTGGCCTCGCGGGGTGGCGCTTTCAGTATCCTCCATCGGATCGAATGTGCTGAGACCGTTTGCGTTCCACAAGATTTATCGGGCAGAAATGTCCTGAGTCGGCTGCTGCGCGGCTCTGGGGGCTTCCTGATGCGATTTTGCGACAGCGCCGCTGGCTCATGTCTGCTACTTCGCCTCCTTTCCTCGAAACTGCGTGCTTGCTCGAAAACCGCCTTCATTTGCGAAGGGCAATTGGCCGCGAAAAGACGCGAAAAGACGCGGAAAACGGCCTCACATCACGTCGTTGCAGAAGCGCCGGAACTCGCAGGCCACACATTTGCGAAGGTGCGGCGTCGGGGCGGGCATTTTCTCCGTCTCCAGCATCAACCGCATCTCGGCCAGGGCCTCGGTCAACTGCCGCCGCAGCCGCCGGTCAATCGGCACGGCCTCCGCCCGCCGGAGCGGGATGTAGTAGAGAAAGCCCCGCCGCACCTCGCACCCCCGCGCCTCTTCTAATAATAGCGCATAAGCCGCCAACTGCAACTTGAAGTGCGGCCCGGCCGTCCGCGAAAACTTGTAATCCACCGGGATCACCTCCGACCCGGCGGCCCCTGGCGCGGTGATGACCATGTCCACCTCGCCTCGCAGCCCCAGCCGCTCTGAGTGCAGCGAGACGTTGAACTCGCGCTCCCCGCTCGCCAGCCCATAGACCCGCAGCGAACGCCGCTCCTCGCGGCCCTCCTCCGCTCGCCCGGCCTCCGCCCCGGCCTCCATCTTGTACGTCACCGGGCGCACATCCGGCAGGCAGTGGTGATAGAAGAGGATGCGCGGGCAGTAGACCCACTGCTTCAAATCAGTCACCCGGAACGGAATCGCCGTCGTCACGTCGAGCATATTCGTTGCCTCCTACGCGCACGATCACCCGCCGCGCGGCCCAGTCCTTCTCGCACAACGGAAAGAGCTGGATATTGCCCGGCCGCTTCCCCAGCACCTTTTCTAACTTCAGCATGAGTTCCTCTTGATGCGTCGGCAGCAGCGGCCCGAGGAACGCCGAATACTGAATCCGGTCCAGCCCGTAATCCAGGCACACGTCGGCGATCTTCGCCCGCTTCGCGTCGTCCGGGATGTCGTACACCACCAGGCATTGCATATCGCTTATCGCCTATCGCCTATCGCTTATCGCCTATGGCTTATCGTCGAGCATTTCGGCCTGTTATTCCCTGAGTTCCCACAGTTCCCGCTGTTCCCCGTTTTTTACCAGCTCGCCACGAACGGCTCGTAAGCCGCGCGCTCGCCGCGCAGGAACGTCGCCAGGTGCCGCGCCTGGCTCTGAAGGATCGCCCGCAGGGGGTGCTTCTTCTTCTCGTACGGCTCGACGCTCTCCAGCCGCCCCAGAATCTTCTCGGCCAGCATCCGGCGCGTCTCGGTCGTCAACAACCCGCGCTCGTCCTGCTCCAACTTCACGCCTTTGTTCACCAGCCCGAAGACCGTCCGATCCACGACCGGCTGGCGAAACTCCTCGATGAAGTCCAGCGTGAGACTCGGCTTGCCGGGCCGGTCCACGTGCATGAACCCCGCGTACGGGTCGAGGCCGGCCAGGACGAGCGCGCGTTCCACCTGCCCGTAGAGTATCCCATACCCGTAGTTGAGCGTCGCGTTCACCGGGTCTTTGGCCCCGCGCCCCTCGCGCCCCGGCCAGCCGCACCCCTCGGGCAAGACGTGCTTCACCGCGCCCCAATACTTCTGCGCCGCGCGCCCCTCGATGCTCAGCAACTCGCCGCGCAAATCGTCCACCGTCGCCCGCCCTTCTTCGCTCACTTCTGGATAGCGGGTGATCTGCCCCAGCTCGATCAGATGATCCAGCACCTCGGCGACGTGGCGGCGCAGTTCTTCGTACAACTCCGGGTTGGTCTCCTTGCGGTATTTGCCCATGTACTTCAGCAGGTTCGCCTGGTTTTGAATCTTGCCCGAGGCAAAC
Organism: Anaerolineales bacterium; assembly: GCA_034435515.1. GTDB lineage: Bacteria > Chloroflexota > Anaerolineae > Anaerolineales > UBA6663 > DATDRS01. The sequence continues at coordinate 1,043 of DAOTXG010000450.1, read as the reverse complement.
GCGATGGCCGCTGCCAATCCGCGCCCGTCCTTGAACGCCTCCAACTGCGCCCGCCGCGTCAGCACGGTCCCCGTCAGCCCCGCGCTGTACAGGCTGGCGTACGGCGTCCCCGTCCCGCTTACGAAGTGAATCGGGATGCCGCGCTCGGTGCACTCGCGCACCGCGTCTGCGCTGATGCTCACCCCCTTCCCGGCGATCAGCACCGACTCGAGATGCAGCAGCGGCGCCTGCGTCAATTGCTCCTCGCCCTTCGTCACGATCAGCCGCTCGCTGTGCTTGCCGATGAACGCGCCGAACTCTTCCACGATCAAATGCTGGGTAATCGCCATGTTGCACCTCGCGTATTGCGTATTGCGTATCGTCTATCGCGTATCGTCTATCGCTTGAGCATTGGGGTTTGGGATTTGGAACGCTGGCGCGGGATTTTCGACCCACCTCCCGTATCGCCTCAGCCCCGGCGCGACGATCTCGTACCAGCCGTTGCCCTTCACCACGCTCTTGCCCACCTGCGCCGCCTGGCCCCAGATCAACCACGGCAGCAGGGGCCGCCAGACGTCCGCTGGCGCGGAATATTCGGCCAGGCCGACAAAGCCCCCCAGCGGCGTGCGGTGGCCCGGCTTCCGCGACGACCCGCTGAAGGCCTCCACCCAGCGCGTCTGGGCTTGCATCAGCCGCACCCGGTCGGCGAGCGCCTGGAGCGCCGCGGCCGCCTCCGGCCCGCGCTTCACCCCGGCGCCGAACTGCTCGTTCAATTCGTCCAACCGCTCCAGCAGCCGCGCGAAGAACACGCCGAAGTCCGGGACCTTGAGCAAGTCGCCTGCCTCAATCAGCCGCATTGGCGTCAGGAAATTCAGCGCCAATCGCCCTGTTTCCACGATTGCCCGCTCCAGGCTCAACGCCGCCTGCCTCACGCTTTCATCTGTGATCGTCAGGGTGGGCACGCGCACCCACGTCTCACCCTCGGCCAGAACGGGTTGAGAGTCGCCCTCTCCCAGAAGTGAGCCTTCAGCCCCCTGACGGGGGTCTTCGACGAGCGGATTCGC
>DAOTXG010000449.1:0-5479 GCA_034435515.1 Anaerolineales bacterium | reverse complement strand
ATCGAGCCCGTTTCCGCCTGCATACGCGTTCCGTCAAACATTCTCAGACGCAACTCAAGCAATTGGTCCGGCGCTGGCAGGCGCTCCCGGCTCAGTGTGCTCGCGAGTGAGTTTTGCGGTATTGCGAATATCCGCCGCCGTGTCCACGATGGCTTCGGCGACTCCGCCGCTCTGGACTTCCAACCACACGGACAGGCCGCGCGGCGCTCTGTCCTGCCGCGTGGTCCTGAGATATATCTCCGCTTCCGTTTGCGCTTCGGCGGAGGTCTGGGCGGGCAAGGTGACGCCGTAGTCGGCGTAAACGGGCCTGCTCGAGGCCAACAACGACTGGGGCACAGCCACGCGCAGCAGGAGAACGCCGCCCTCCGCCTGTTGGGCGAGCGTGAAAGCCGGCGCCAGGGCGCGCTCGGCCAACTCCGAGCCGTCAAGCGGAACCAGAATTTTCTCGAACATAGCCGCCTCCTTGCGCCTATCATCCGGTATTGCGTGCGGCGGGCATAGTGCCGGATGTAACTGGATTGAGGTGAAGTGTGTTGCACCTCTTTTCCCGCAAATCGTGGCGAAAAACAGATGAATTTTGTCCCGACCGTCTGTGACGATAGGCACTACGGCTGGTAGGACGCCTGGTCTATGCTAGAACCTGGCAGAGTGGGCGCAGAGAATCGGACACTGGAGGTCAGGAATGGCGAAAGGCCGCGTGGTGATTGACGAAGAGCGCTGCAAGGGATGCGCCTTGTGCGTCAGCGCTTGCCCGCGGGATATTCTGTGCATGGCCGACGACCGGCTGAATGCGCGCGGCTATCACCCGGTTCACCTGGTTGACCCAGATGGTCGCTGCACCGGCTGCGCGTTGTGCGCCGTCATCTGCCCGGAAGCCTGCATTGAAGCCTATCGGTCTGTCCAGCGACAGCCCACCGCCGCTGCGATTTGATTATGAAAGAACTGCTCAAAGGCAACGAGGCCATGGCCGAGGCCGCGATCCGCGCAGGCGTGACGGCCTACTTCGGCTACCCCATCACTCCTCAGACCGAACTGCTGGAGCACATGGCCCGGCGGATGCCGGAACTAAACCGGGTGTTCCTGCAGGCGGAGAGCGAAGTCGCGGCGATCAACATGGTTTACGGCGCGGCCTGCACTGGTCAGCGCGTGATGACGTCGTCCTCCAGCCCAGGCGTCAGCCTGATGTTGGAGGGGCTGTCGTACATCGCCGGGAGCGAAGTGCCGTGCGTGCTGGTGGACGTGATGCGCGGTGGGCCGGGACTGGGGAACATCGCCCCCTCACAGGGCGATTACTTTCAGATCGTCAAGGGCGGCGGGCACGGCGATTATCACCCAATCGTCATGGCGCCGGCCATGGTGCAGGAGGCGATTGACCTGACCTATCTGGCTTTCGACCTGGCGGAGAAATACCGGCACGTGGTCGTGATCCTCGCCGACGGCAACATCGGCCAGATGATGGAACCGGCCGAACTGCCGCCGATGCGGGCGACGAACGGGGCCAACGGACATCGGAAGCCCTGGGCGCTAACGGGCGCCGAGGGCCGCGCGCATAACATCATCACCTCGATCCACCTCGTCCCTGAAGAAGAAGAAGAATTCAACCGCCGACTGCAAGCCAAACTCCAGATCATCCGCCGGGCCGAAGTGCGCTACGCCGAATACGAGTTGGAAGACGCCGAGCAAGTCGTTGTCGGATTCGGCACGGCGGGGCGGGTGGCGCAGACGGCGGTGAGGCAGGCCAGGGCCGAGGGGATCCGCGTAGGGTTGTTCCGCCCGATCAGCCTTTACCCGTTCCCGGAGGAGCGCCTGCACGAACTGGCCGAGCGTGTGCGCGGCTTCCTCGTTGTCGAGATGAACGCCGGGCAGATGGTCGAGGATGTGCGCCTGGCGGTGAACGGCCAGGCGCCGGTTCATTTCTACGGGCGCATGGGCGGCGTGGTCCCGCTGCCCGACGAAGTTTTGGAAGAAATCCGAAAGCTACAGGAGGAAAAACTATGATTACGCGACGACAATTTCTGAAAGTGGGCGCAGCGGGCATGGCGGCGCTGTACGCTTCCACGCGCGGCAAGTTCGTCATGCGCGCCTGGGCGCAGATTCCCGGCGGCACGCTGGATCCCGGATCAGTTCCCAAGTACGTGACTCCGCTGCTGATCCCGCCGGTGATGCCCAGAGCCGGAACGATCAAGCAAAAAGGCGGCAAGGCGATTGACTATTACGAGATCTCGATGAAGCAGTTCGCTCAGCAGATCCTTCCGGCTGGCCTCCCGGCGACAACCGTGTGGGGCTACGGCGCCGTAACGGGCGCGAGCAAGAACCCGCTGCTGATCCACAACGCGCCCTCGCTGACGATTGAGGCGCAATGGAGGCGGCCTGTCCGGGTGAAGTGGATCAATGACCTGGTGGATGCCAACGGCAACTACCTGCCCCACCTGCTGCCGGTTGACCCGACCCTGCACTGGGCGAATCCCCCTGGAGGAGTGGCGGGGCGTGATACCCGCCCGACTTTCGCCGACACGCCTGGTCCTTACACCGGCCCTGTTCCTATTGTTACCCATGTGCATGGCGCAGTTGAGGTCGGCGATGAATCCGATGGTTATGCCGAGGCATGGTACCTGCCTGCCGCCGGCAACATCCCGGAGGGTTATGCCACGGAGGGAACTTGGTACAACTACTTCGCGGGCAAAGCCGCTGCCAGTTTCGGCGCTGCGTGGGGGCCGGGTTTTGCCACGTTCCAATATCCGAACCACAATCGGGCTTCGACGATCTGGTACCACGATCATGCCCTGGGGATGACGCGGCTCAACGTCTATGCCGGGCCAGCCGGTTTCTACATCGTCCGCGGCGGCCCCGCTGGAGATGCAGCCGTACTGGACAGCCGCTTCGGCGCACCCGCCGTGTTGCCCGGGCCTGCACCAAACGAAGGCGACAAGTTCCCGCCGAACAAAACCTACTACGAAATCCCGATTGCCATTCAGGATCGCTCGTTCAACGCCGACGGCTCGCTGTTCTACCCGGACACGCGCGCCTTCTTTGACGAATACTTCGGGCCGTATATTCCACACACCGATCTCTCGCCGATCTGGAACCCTGAGTTCTTTGGCAATATGATGATGGTGAATGGCAATACCTGGCCGTTCCAGACGGTCGAACAGCGTCGCTACCGCTTCCGCTTCCTGAACGGCTGCCAGTCGCGCTTCCTGATCCTGGACTTCAGCAACATCCCGGGCGTGGAAGTCTGGCAAATCGGCAACGAGGGCGGCTTCCTGGCCGCGCCGGTCAACATCACGGCCATGGGCAACCAACTGCTCATGGGCCTGGCGGAACGCGCCGATGTCATCGTTGACTTCACCAACGTTCCAGTGGGCAGTTACGTGCTGGGTAACCTCGGGCCTGACGAGCCATTCGGCGGCGGCGTTCCGGGCGTGGATTTCCCGGTTGCCGACCCGGCCTCGACTGGCCAGGTGATGGAATTCCGCGTTGTCCCGGCTATTGCGCCCGATCCGACGACGCCTCCGCAGTTCCTGACGCTTCCGCCCATCACACCGCTTCCGGTCGAAACGGTGACGCGGCCCCTCGCATTGCTCGAGATGATGTCCATGGACTCAGGTCACGACGGGCCGGCCGAGGCCATGCTGGGCAATGTGGATAACATGGGGATACCCATGCACAAGATGTGGGCCGAGCCGATCACCGAGAACCCGGCGGTGGGCGCGACCGAGGTGTGGGAGTTCTACAACTTCACTGCCGACGCCCACCCCATGCACGTCCACGAGGTAGTGTTTGAAGTAGTGAACCGGGAAGCGTTGGTGCTCGATCCCGATACAGGCGAGCCTGTGCAGCCGGTCCAACTCGGCGGCGCGCCGCGGCCGCCGGAGGCCTGGGAGAACGGCTTGAAGGACACTGTCATCGCCTATCCGGGCGAGGTCACTCGTATCCGGGCGCAGTTCAACACGCCGGGCCGGTTCGTCTGGCACTGCCACATCGTCGAGCACGAGGACAACGAGATGATGCGGCCATACCACATCGGGCCGGCGGATCCGATGGTGCCCGGCGGTATGGGGTCCGTGCCATAGACAAAACTGCAGCAGGGCGCAAACACCTGTGAGGTCTGCTTCGCGAAGACCTCACAGGTCCGGCGAACGTAAGCCCCGCGATGGAGTTAGGTATGTTGGCTGAAGCCCAGGAAGAACTCGTCTACACCCGCCCCGATTCGCTGTCCGAGGCGTACACCCACTATTGCCCCGGCTGCACCCACGGCGTGGCGCACCGGCTGGTGGCGGAAGTGCTCGACGAACTGGGGGTGGCCGAGAAAACCATCGGCGTCGCGCCGGTCGGCTGCGCGGTGTTCGCGTACAACTACTTCACCACCGATTTCGCCGAGGCCGCGCACGGGCGGGCGCCCGCCATGGCGACGGGCATCAAGCGCGTCCTGCCCGACCGGGTGGTGTTTACTTACCAGGGCGACGGCGACCTGGCGGCGATTGGCGCGGCGGAGATCATCCACGCCGCCGCGCGCGGCGAGAACATCACGACGATCTTCATCAATAACGCGATTTACGGCATGACGGGCGGCCAGATGGCCCCCACCACGCTGCCCGGCCAGAAGACGACCTCTTCCCCGTGCGGGCGTGATGTGGAGACGATGGGGATGCCGCTCAAAATGTCGGAATTGCTGGCGGGATTGCCCGGTTCGGCCTACGTCGTCCGGCGCAGCCTGCACAACGTCAAGGAGATCAACCGGGCCAGGAAGGCCATCCGGCGCGCGTTTCAGGTCCAGCTGGCCGGGCTGGGGTTCTCGATGGTCGAGCTGCTTTCGAACTGCCCGACCAACTGGGGCCTCACGCCGGTCGAGTCGCTCGAATGGATCGAGACGCACATGCTGCCTTATTATCCGCTGGGCGATTATAAGGTGACGCCGGAGGCGGAGGCTTTGAAGTGAGTTGGCTGAGGGCGTATGGCTGATAGCATATGGCTGATGGCGGATGGCATATGGCTGATAGCATATGGCTGATAGCATATGGCTGATGGCATATGGCTGATGGCGTATGGCGGATGGCATATGGCTGATGGCGTGGCCTAGAGACACATGCTATATGCCATATGCTATACGCTATCTGCTATACGCTATCTGCTATCTGCTATACGCTATCTGCTATCAGCCACCGAGAGGATACATGCAAACAGAAATCATCATCTCCGGCTTTGGCGGGCAGGGTGCGCTGTTCGCCGGGCAGCTGCTGGCTTATGCGGCGATGGACGAGGGCCGGCGCGTGACGTGGATCCCCTCTTACGGCCCAGAGATGCGCGGCGGCACGGCGCACTGTACGGTGATTATCTCGGACGACGAAATCGGCTCGCCGCTGGTGCGCCATCCCCAGGCGGTAATCGCGATGAACATGCCGTCGCTGGACAAATACGAGCCGCTAGTCGTCCCCGGCGGCGTGCTGGTCGTCAACGCTTCCCTCACGACGCATTCGCC
>DAOTXG010000448.1:0-25926 GCA_034435515.1 Anaerolineales bacterium | reverse complement strand
GGGGTCGTCGTAATAGCCATAGATTTCAGGCCGGTCGAACAGGCTGCTCTCGGCAATGAAATAGACCGGCACGTCGCTGCCCGGCAGGGTGCTATGGAAAACTCCGGCGGGCAAATAGCCGACGCCGAGCGGGACGTTGAGCGCCCAGGGCGTTGCCTCGAACTCGCCCGCGCGGCCTCTCGCTTCCAGGCCCCGATAGGCGGGCATGACGACGCGCACGTCGTGGCCCAGCGCGCGCAGGGCTTTGGGCAGCGACCCGGCCACGTCGCCCAGCCCGCCGGTCTTAGCGAACGGCGCGACTTCGGCGCTAAGAAAAAGAATTTTCAGCGGTTGGAGCATGGGGCAAGTGTAGTCGAGGCAGGCGAGTTGTCAATACCCGAAGCCGAGTTTGAAACACGCGCGCATCTCGCCGACGGGCATTCCCCGCCAGTTTTTGAGGGGGACCTGCGCCCCGAACCCACGCTCCCCGAGGGCGGCCAGGTCGGCCTCGGCGAGGAAGCCCAACTGGCGGAGGGCCTCGAGCGCCATCACTTTCGTCGCGCGGGAATGGCCGTCGGCGGCCTTCAGCGCGACGCCCAACGCCGGGCTGTCAAGGCTCAACGCGCCGGGCGCGAGGGCGAGCGCCTGATAGCCTTCCGCGCCGCCTTTGGCGACGACGAGGCCGGGCTTGAGGCGCATAAGCACGGCGTCGAACTCGCCAGGGCCGCTCACCATCTCCGGGTGCGCGGTCATCGCCGCGAAGATGGTTTTTAGCGCGGTCGCGCGCGGCTCGGGAAACTGTGAGGGGTCGGCCAGCCGCGCAAACCCGGTCGCGGCGTTCACGAGCGGGATGGCGAAGTTGGGCGCGGAGCAGCCGTCCACCCCCACGACCACAGCCGACGGGTTCAGGCCGCACATCTCGGAAAAGGCTTGCAGGATGATCGGCTGAATGCCGTGCTGGGGGTTGACGTAGTCGGCGGTGGGGAGGCCGCGATGTCTGGCGAACGCCAACATGCCGGTGTGCTTGCCCGAGCAGTTGTGGCGGAGGGGGCGCGGCGCGTGGCCCTCGACCGGGTGCTGGCCGCAGAGCAGGTCGTCTTCGGTCACGCCGGCTTTGGCCTGCATGGCGGCGACGGCGTCGGCGTGCATATCCTGGCCGGTGTGCGAGGCGCAGGCGAGCGCAATCTCCGGCGGGGTGAAGCCGAACCGCTCCGCCGCGCCGCTTTCGATCAGCGGGAGGGCTTGAAACGGCTTGGCCGACGAGCGCAGAAAGGTGACGGCCTGCGGGTCGCCATACGAGGCGACGAGCCGGCCCTGGGCGTCCACGACGGCGACTGCGCCATAATGCAGCGACTCCACAATGCCGCCGCGCGTCAGTTCGACGGCGGGAAGGTATTGCGGGAAGGTCATGGCGATCCTTTACGCAATACGCAATACGGAATACGGCGTATTGCGTATTCCGTATTGCGTAAGTTTGAGTCACTTTTTCACGGGCACCGCTACGGTATCAAAGACGTGCTCCAGGCCGGCGCGCAGGCGGCGGGTATAGTGCTCGCGCAGGGCGTGGGGCGTGGTGAAGTGTTCGAGCAGGTCTTCGGCGAGTGCGGCGGCGTCGGAACGGGTCTTCTTCGCACGGACCAGGCCCTCGACTTTGCGGCGCACGAGCTTGAGGAAATCCTCGGCGGTCTTGACGCCCGCTTTGTCGGTGGGCGCACCCCGCCCCGGCACGATGACTTTGGCCGGGAATTTCTTCTTCTGCATCTCGGCCAGCCCCTCCAGCCACGCGTCCAGGTCGGCCTCCTGCATGAGCGGCGGCGCGCCGTTGGTCACAGCGTCGCCAGTGAAGACAATTTGTTGCGCCGGGAGCTCGACCCAGACCGCGCCAGGGTTGACGCCGGGGCGGTGGACCAGGTTGATCTCGTATCCGCCCTTGACGAGCGTCATCCGGTCGGCAAAAGTGATCTGGGGCGGGACGAAGCGCACACCCACCAGGTCGGGCACGAGGTCAGAGTCGGCGCCGGCCTCGGAGAGGCTGCCCTTGAACATTTCCGGCAGAAGTTTGACGCGCTCGTAGGTGAGGTCGTGAGCGATGACGGGCGCTTCGAACCACGCGTTGCCGAGCACGCGGTCGCGGTGATGGTCAAGATTGACGACGAATTGAATCGGCTCGTCGCTCAATTGCGCGAGTTTGAGCCGCCAGCGGCGCGCGTCCGCCGGACTAGTGGGGGTGTCAATGCAGATCACGCCTGCGGCGGTGACGATCGCCCCAACGGTGACGCCCGTGAAAGTGGATTCGACGTAGATGTCTTTGGCGAGTTTTTGCACGGAGATAGGCGCTTCGCTCAACTGGAGAGCGGCAAAGTGAAATTGAACGTCGAGCCCCGGCCGATCTGGCTGTCCACCCAGATGCGGCCTCCGTGCGCCTCGACGGCCAGTTTGCAGAAGGCCAGGCCGAGGCCCAGGCCCTTGGGCGCGGCTTCGCGGTTGAGGCGCGCGAACTTGCTGAAGATGCGCGTGTGCTCGCTGCGCGGGATGCCGGGGCCAGTGTCGGTGACGCCGAGGGTGATTTCGAGGGGCGAGGCTTTGGCCGAGATCGTGACCGCGCCGGAGCCGGGCGTGTACTTGACGGAGTTCTCCAGCAGGTTGATGATCACGCGCCGGATCATGTCGGTGTCCATGTCTACGTAGGGCAGACGCGCCGGCACCTCGTTGCGCAGGAGGATGTCTTTCTCTTTGGCGCTGGCCTCGACCTGTTCCACCGCTTCGGCCACGAGCAGGCTGATGTTCGTCTGGCTCTTGTTCAGGGACATCTTCCCCTCTTCCAGGCGGCGCATATCCAGCAGGGAATCCACCAGGCGCGAGAGGCGAGCCGCCGACCGGCTGGCAATGGAGAGCAGGGAATGCTCGACTTCGTTTTCCGGCGACAGCGAGCTCTGCACCACGTCAAGCGAGGAGATGACGTTGCCCAGCGGGCTGCGCAGATCGTGGACGATCATGCTGATCAGGTCGTCGCGCATTTCCTCCAGCGCCAGGTGCTCGGTCAGGTCGCGCTGAATCCACTGGATAACTTCCTGGCCGCGCCGCTGGATGAGTTTAGCGTGGACCTCCACGGGGACTTCGGTTCCGGCTTTGGTCGTGATCTTGGTCTGGTACGCCAGTTCCTGGCCGCTGCGGAGGTGCTGGAAGCGGTCAGAGCCCAGGAAAGCCGTGCCCATCCGGTGGACTTTCGTCACGCGCTGGCCGATCAGTTCCCCGCGCTCGTAGCCGAAGAAGACGGTGGCGGTGCGGTTGGCGTCGGTGATCACCCCGTCCAGGTCGGTAATGAGAATGGGGTCAATGCTGTCCTCGAACAGCCCGGCGTAGCGGTTTTCGGCGGCCTGCAGGTCGGCCACCCACTGGGCATGAACGATGGCCGTGCCGGCCATCGAGGCCAGGCCGGTCAGCAGGTTGAGAGTCTCCGAGTCAAACCGGCCGCTGATGGGGTTGATCACCTCGATGACGCCGATGACGCGGTTCTGGATCTGGATGGGCACGCAGGCGATCGCGCGCGTCACAAAGCCGGTCTGCCGATCCACCGCGCGCATAAAGCGCGGATCCTGACTGACATCCGGGACGAGCGCCGGGCTGTTGTTCTGCGCCGACCAACCCACAATCCCCTGCCCCAGTGGAATCTTCAGTCCCCGGATCTGGTCCGCCGCCGGCCCGACGGCGCTCTTGCAGACCAGGCGCTCGTCTTCGATCAGCATCAGCGAAGAGGCCTCGACCTGCAACAGCTCACACGCCTGCTGGGCCAGCAAGCGCAGCACTTCGTCCAACTGCAAGGTCGCGGCGATGGCCTGCGACGCCGTCACCAGCGCCTGCACGGCCTGCAAACGCCGCTGGCTGGCGGCGAAGAGTTGGGCGTTTTCAATCGCGATCCCGGCCTGCTCGGCAATGGCGGTCAGCAGGGAGAGGTCGTCGAAGTTGAACGATTGGGCAGGAATTTTGACGACGGTGATCACCCCGACCACGCGCTCGCGGCCCAGCAGCGGGGCGGCAATGGCGCTCTTCGGGCCGACCGTCTGGTCGTCCGGGTGTTGATCCCAGCGGGCGTCGCGCGAGGTATCGGCGACGAGCGCGGCCTGGCGGTTGCGCACGGCCCACCCGGCCAGGCCGCGGTCGAGCGTGGCCGCCAGCTGCTGGCTCGGGTCCGGGTGGAAACGGCCTTCCATCATCAGCGCCGAGTGGAGCACGCTGCCTTGCTCGTCGAAGACCAGGATCGTGCCCGTCGTCGCCTGGGTGCGCTCGACGGTCTCCTTGAGCAGACGCGGCAACAACTCGGGCAGGTGCAGACGGCCTGAAATCTCGCGGCTGACCTGGTAAAGCAGGGTCAGGCGGCGTTGTTCGCTAAGCGGCTGGGTCTGCACAGCAATCTCCGGCTTTGTTCAGGCTGTCTCTGTCAATCCGGCGAAGGGATTTCACGTCAGCCATATTCTAACATCAGGGGATGATCCCCAACGCCCTGGATGGGCAGCTCTGCCTCCAGAAGTAGTATAGCACAGGAAATGGTTTAAGCGCGGTTTATTTCCGGGGGCCGGCCCGCGCCATCTCGTCCCGCGTGAAGCTCACTTCCTCCTTGCCCTGCAATTTATCCAGCACTTTTTGAGCGATTAACTCCAGATGGGCGCTGTTCGCCACATAATCCAGGTCGTCGGCCGGGACGGTGAGCACCGGGCACAGGCTGAACTCGGTCAGCCAATTCTCGTACAAGGCGTTTAACCGCGCCAGGTATTTCGGCGTGATGCGGCGCTCGAAGTCGCGGCCCCGCCGGGCGATGCGCACGCTGAGGGTTTCCACCGAGGCCCGCAGATATACGACGAGGTCGGGCGGCGGCAGGAATTCGGTGAGGACTTCGTACAACTGGCGATAGGTCTGGTAGTCCCGCCCGGCGATGTGGCCCTGCTCGTGCAGGTTGCGGGCGAAGATTTCGGCGTCCTCGTAGACCGAGCGGTCCTGGATAACCGAGGTGGGGTGGTCGAGCAGCTGGCGGTGGGTGCGCAGGCGGTTGGTGAGGAAGAAAATCTGCGAGTGGAAGGCCCACGTGTGCATGTCGTGGTAAAAATCCGCCAGGTAGGGGTTCTCGGCGACGGCCTCGAAGAACGGCTGCCAGTTCAACCGCTGGCACAGCAGGGTGACGAGGGTGGATTTGCCCACCCCGATGTTTCCGGCGACGGCGACGAATTTCTTCATTATGCTCCGTTGCGTTCCGCCCACGCCTCCACAACCTCGTCGGCCAGCGTGACATAGGCGCGGGCCTGCTCAACCCTGGCGGCAAACCCGGCGGGCGAGGCCATGCCCAGGCGCTCCAGGAATTCTACCCACGTATCCGCCGACGGGCTATCCGTCGGCAGATTCTTCAGGCACGCCTGCCAGGTGTAGAGCATCAGCCACAGCGCGTCGCCCGCGCGGTCGGCTTCAATCTGCGACTGGAAGCCGCGCTCGTAAATCGTCCGCCGGGCGGGGTGGATGAGTTCGTCGGCTGGCGACTGTCCGGCGCGGTAAGCCTCCGACCAATCGGCCAGGCATTGCTGGGCGTCGGCCTGAGGGATGGCCTCCTTGCCCCACATCGCCAGAAACTCGTCGTAGAGGTCGGCGCGGTAAGCGCGCAGCGACTGCGCGGCGGTTTCGAGCTTCATCACCAGCCGCCGTCCTGCGCCCGGAGGGCCGACCAGCGTGATCATCGCATTCGCCGCATGTAGCAGCGCACGGCAGAGCGCGGCGAAGGTGACCGGCGCCGACGGGTCCATGCCGGGAAGCAAGCCGACGTGCAGTTCCTCGCGCGCCCACGCGACGAACCCGCGCGCCCGCGCGGCGACGTGGTCCGGGCGGTGAAACTGGCCGCGCGCGCTGGCCTGCGCCAGCTCGAAGAAGTGCGTCGGGTCGCTCAGGAAGACCGGCTCGGCCATCTCCGGGCCGCGCCAGGGGTGGACGCGCAGTTCTTTGGGATGGGCGTAATCGGCTTTGGCGCGGTAGTGCATGTCGAGCGCGACCTGGTTGCTGAGGCGGACGATCTCGCGCGCGGCCGGCGGCGCGTCGGCGTCGATAAAGACGAGGTCAATGTCGGTCGCGTCGCCTAACAGCGGCTCGCCCGCGGCGACCGAGCCAATCAGGTAGGCCGAGAGCAGGCTGCGCCGCGCGGCCATGCGCTGGGCGGCGGTGTCGCGGGCGATTTTGAGGAGAGTGTCGCGCTCAATCACGCCCTCACCCCCCCTCCCCCTCTCCCGACGACGCCCTTCGACTGCGCCCCAGTGGGGCTTCGCTCAGGGCGCTGTCGTCAGGCGAAGGGGACACATGCGCGCCCAGCGGCAGAGGGGCCTGGTAAGCGCCGAGGCCGAGTTTCTCCCGGATGTGCGCGATGACAAACTCCAGGTCCGCCGGATTATGCACGAAGTCCAACTTTTCGGCTTCCAGGGCCAGCAGGGGCGACTGGCAGTAGCCTTCGAAAAAGTCGTCGTAGGCCCGGTTGAGCGCCTCGATGTAACCCCGCTCCATCTGCCTCTCGTAGGAACGCCCCCGCCGGGCGATGCGCTGCATCAATACGTCGGTGGGAGCGCGCAGGTACACCATGAGGCTGGGCGGCGGGATTTTGTCCGCCAGCGCGTCGTGCAGGCGGTAGTACAACGCCAGCTCGTCGCCCTGCAAGTTGATGCGCGCGAAGAGCGCGTCCTTGGCGAAGGTGTAATCGGCGACGAGCGCGCCGCGGGCCAGGGCTTCGGGCACGGCCCGGCGCTGCTGGTGGTAACGCGAGAGCAGGAAGAAAATCTGGGTCTGAAAGGCGTAGCGGGCGCGATCGGAATAGAAATCCGAGAGAAACGGATTCTCCTCGAACACTTCGAGCAAGAGCTCGGCGCTGAACGCCGGCTGCAACCGGCGGGCGAGCGAGGTCTTGCCGACGCCGATGACGCCCTCGACGGCGATGTACATGAAAATTTGACTCCGTGACGGAAAATCCCAACTCCCAACCAAAAACCAAGCCCGCTTCGTCTTCCAAGATCAGCGCGAGCCTATGACAGGCGAAGGATAATGCGAAAAGGGGAGCGGGGCAAGTGAGGGGGCAGGGGGCAGATGGCGGAGGGCAGATAGTAGATGGCCGATGGCCGATAGCGGATGACCGAAGCAATTCAATCGCCTTGCTGCATCGCTGAATAGGCTTAGATGAGTTCTTACTCCTCTGGCCTGCCGCCCGCCTGTTGCGCCGTCTCCCACAACCGCCGGTATTCGGCGCGCACGCTGGCGTCCAGTGTCTCTTCCAACTCCAGCGGCAATTGCAGCGTCATAATCAGGTCTTGCACATCGGCCAGATCGCGGAGACGGTGCGGGGCGGAGAGGCCGGAGGCCAGCTTAAGTTCGATCAATTTGTCGAGCGTGATAACGCGGATGTTCTCGATTTCTATCGAGGCCGCTGCCGGGTCGGGGAAAGAAACCGGCTTGGGCTTGCCGTCGCCGGGATATTCGCCAGTGATCAAGACTTCGATGGCGGTCTGGGTCACAGTATCGCGGAACGACTTGCGCGCTCCGGCAAAGGCTTGAACGTAGCCTAACCCAACGCATCGCTCGACGAATTTCTCGATGGCGGCGGCAGTCATCACAATGTCCACGTCGCGCGTCATGCGCTCGAAGCCATGCAGGTTGAGCGCCATGCCGCCGACGACGGCATAGGGAATCTCTTCCTCTTTCAGCCGCCGCGCTAAACGTTCCAGTGTGCTGAACACGGGGCCTTGTTTCATAAAGAACTCCTCTGCCTCGCGCAGTCGTTGGGAGATGGAACGGGCGCGCAAGTCTTCAAAGTGTGCGGCTTCCATGCCTGCGATTATAATCCTTTTACCTTCTTCGCGCCCTTTGCGTTACCTTTGCGTTCTTTGCGGTTAAATCTTTTCACGTATCTTCTCCGCGCCCTTCGCGATTAAAGCTTTTCACGCATGAACACCGACCAACTCCACCTCTTCCTCGTCATCGCCCGGCGTCGCTCGCTCAGCCGCGCCGCCGCCGAGCTCGACCTCGGCCAGGCCACCGTATCCGAGCGGCTGCGCGCCCTGGAGACAGAAGTGGGCGCGGCGTTGTTCGAGCGGCAGGGGCGCGGTGTGGCGCTCACCCCGGCGGGCGAAGCCTTCCGGCCTTACGCCGAACGCGCGCTGGAAGTCCTGCGCGAAGCCAGGGACTCGGCGCGCGGGGCGAGCGAAGGCCACCAGGGGCAGGTGACCGTCGCGGTCACGGTCACCTCGGGCGCGTACCTGTTCGCCCCGGCGCTCGTCGCCTTTCGGCGTGAGCATCCTCAGGTCGAGGTGAAAGTCCGCTCGGCGCATTCGTGGGACGCGCCGGGGTTAATCCTGGATGGAATCGCTCATCTGGCGCTGGTCTCCGGACCAGTGTTGAACCCACAGATTGAGAGCGCGGCGACGTTCACCGGCCGGCTGGTGTTGGCGGCGGGCCAGGGGCATCGCCTGGCGAAAACTCGCCCGACGCTGGAACAACTGGCGCGCGAGCAATTTCTCGTTTCGTACTGGGGACCGGCGAGCCAGGCGTTTCTGGAGCGGGTGCGCGCGGCGGCGGGGGAAAACAGCGCCGGTTTGTGGATGGAACTCAGCCCGGTGGAACTGGTGAAGGGGATGCTGTTAGCCGGGACGGGGGTGAGCCTCGTGCCCGAAATCGCCGTGCGGCGCGAACTGGCCTCCGGCGAATTGACGACGCTCGAACTGGCCGACCCGAAGATTCGCCTGCCCGCGTGGGAGATCAACCTGATTCGGCGCAAGCGGCGTCTGCCCAACCCGGCGGCGGAGGCATTAGCCGAGACGTTGAAGAAGGTGCTGCCGACGTTGACGAGGTAATACGAGCGCGTATTCCGTATTGCGTATTGCGTATTTGATGGATCACGAAACTACTGTCGCGTCGCTGGCGGGGGGCGGCGGGGGCGTGGAGGGAGTGGGCAGGTTGGGCAGATAGGGCCGCGTGCCAAAGCGGGTGAGCGTCACCGCGCCCAGGCCGATGCAGGCCAACACGAGCGGCGCGATCCAGCCGACGCAGGGGATGACGACCTGAAAGATATCGACGACGAAGGTGAACAGCGCCGTGCCGAGCGCGGCGGAGACCGCCGGGCTGAGGCCGCGCAGGTTTAACGCCGCCGAGAGGCGCGCGCCGACGACCATCCCCAGCGCGATCCAGCCGAAGATGAGGGCCGCCACGTACAGCACCGCCCCCACCAGCGTCAGCGGGATCAGGCAGAGGGTAATCGCCGTCAAAATCAGCAGGATCGGCACGGCGATGAGCGTGAGCAGCCCCAACCCGCCCGAGGCGCCGGGCGCGTTCGTGATGGCCGCACTGACCCGCGCGGTCTGGTCAGGCCAGAACAGGACGACGAGCAGGGCCAGCAGCCCCAGGGCGATGGCCCGGCCCCCCGCCCCCAGCAGCTGAAACACCGGGCTGAACACACCTAAACGGTCGGAGATGACCGGCCGGATCGGCAGATTGCCAAAGCCCCGGCTCTCGCCGCCGCGCACCACGGCGCCTTCCGCGCGCGAGGTCGAGCCGCCGACTGTCGTCACCTGGCCGTCCACCTCGGCGGTGCTTTGCAAGTCCACGTTGCCGCCGAGGACGACGACATCTTCTTTCACCTCCCCCGCGATGTCCACGTTGCCGCCGAGGACGACGACGGTGCATTCTACGGTCGCGCCTTCCTCGACGACGGCGTTGCCGCCCAGCACGACGAGGTTGCTATCGAGCGTCTGACCGCTGCTTAACGTGTAATTGTCGCCGAAGACGCTCTGGGCGTCGGCGCAGTGGTCGGCGTAGGCCGGCCCGGCCAGCGCCAACGGCAGGATGACGAGCGCCAGCAGGCTCACCGCCAGAATCTTTTTCATCGGAAAGTGACCTCCGGGACGAGTTTGCGCATGAAGTAGAGCCAGGCGCCTGTGATCCCCAGCCCCGTGACGCCGGCCGCCCACACCCGGGGGTCGCCGATGGCCCACGTGAGCACCGCGCGGCCGGCGATGAACAGGGCCTCGGCGATCGTCGCCGCGAAGGTCGTCGTCGCGTTGACGCCGCTATAAAATGCGGCGGTCGTCGCCGGTTCCTGCGCGAGGCGGACGCCGGAGAGGAGCAGCCCCGCGCCAAGCGGGACGACCAGCGCCGCCGCGCCGACCGCGCCCAGGCCGAGGGCCAGCGCGCCCCACATGACCCGGGGCCGCGAGTGGCGCTGGGCCAGGCGCGCCTTGAAGCGGGAGGTGAATCCGGAGCGCGGCGCGGCCATTGGCTCATCGCGGAACAGCCGCTCGACCTCGACGAGCGCGGCCCAAGCGGCCCCGCACTCCGCGCAGGCTGCGCGGTGCTCGTCGAGCTGCGCCTGCTGATCGGGCGTGGCCGTCCCGTCGAGCGCGGCTTGCATCCAATCGGCGTAAGGCTTGTGGGTCAACATGGTCTTACACCTCTTCATCCTTCCATGGCCAGCATAGGCCGGGCCGGGCGCCGGGGCGCTTTGGCCGGGCTGGTCTTCATCATCTCGGCCAGCGCGCCGCGCGCCCGGTGCAGGCGGCTTTTCACCGCGCTAACCGTCGCGCGGGTTGCCGCGGCAATTTCTTCGTAGGACATGTCGTACCAGTAACGCATCACGATCACCGCCCGGTCGTCGGGCGCGAGTTTAGCCAGCACGGCCTGAATGGCCGCGCTCTGCTCGTGGCGCATGGCCTGTTCTTCCGGGCCGGGCGTCTGCTCCTGCAGGGCCGGGTGCGGCGGCAGGGTTTCGTCTTCAATCGAGAGCCAGGTGAGCCGCCGCTTGCGCAGGCGGTCAATGCAGTAGTGGCTGGCGATGGAGAACAGCCAGGTCTTGAACGGGCGGGCGGGGTCGTAGGTGCTCAACTGCGCGTAGGCGCGCAGAAAAGCCTCCTGGGCGGACTCCTCGGCCTCTCCGGCCTCGCCCAACATGCGGTAACATAAGTTGTAGATAGGGGTCTGATAGGTCTCCACCAGGCGGGTGAAGGCGTCTTCGTCGCCCGCCCGCGCCCGCCGGACCCAATCTTGCTCAGTCACTCCGAGGCCTCGGTTTTGAACAGACCTGACCGGTCATAATTGGCCCGCCGCGTTTCTGAAAACGCACTTCACCTACTCGCGGCTGGCAGTGATTATTACGCATTATAGTCTACCGGGTTGCGAGGGCGACAATAAATATAGTTCTCCAGAAAAGTCCTTTCCGCCTGCGTCTCACACCTGACAGGTTTCCAAAAAACCTTGTTCACTATCGCCGTCTACTGCCTCATCTGCGAAGTTTAGGGTCAAGTGTATCCGCGGGGCGTGCGGTACCGCGGCTTTGTCCCCCAACTCACCGATAGCGAAGCCTGGATGCGCGAAGACCGCGTGATCTTGATCCTTGACCCGCTCGCGCTGAAGAGCGTGGACGCGGTGCTGTCCAGGCGTTTCGTGCATCACCTGTCCACGACGCTGGGCGGCCGCCGCGTGGTCCCAGTTAACAGCCGGGGCATATTCCTTCAGATCGCTTACTGGCCGACAACCGCCGCGACGCTGGCCGCTGCCCCGCTTGACCTCTCACAACAGCCCGGCCCGCTGCACGTGCCGATTGGCATGACGAAGCGCGGCCCACTGTGGCTCTCGCTCGTCGAGACGGACAGCGTGCTGGGTGGACGTCGTCCGTTGCAGCGCCGTGCCGTAAAACTGGGTGACCGCGGCCACGTTCCCGACGGCGTCGTACTGCGTCACGGAGACCTGGTTATAGTCTGGCCCCGTCGCCGCCGGGTAGTAGCGCACCAGCACCGCGCGCAGGCGATTCGCGAAGCGCGTGGTCTGCTGGGTCAGATAGGCCAGCAGGCTGACCTTCGCCCGCATCTGCCGGGTCAACAGGTCATCAGGACGCCACGCCTGAAAGCGGGCCTGATCCGTGCGCAACACATCGGCCAACAGCCGGGCATCGCTCTCATCCGTGCGCGCCCCGCTGTGGCGGTAGCGACCCCGCGTCCCTTTCACCACACTTGGGGGAATGACATACACTTGCGTATAGCCCTTCGCCCAGAGGAAATCGATCAGCAGGTTATGGGCCGTCTCCAGTCCGACCCGACACGCGGCTGCCGCCACCCCCAGTTGCTGGCGGGTGGTGTCCAGTTTGAGAAAACCGTCGGGGCTGTGCGGCACCGTTAGGTGGGTCACGACGGCCCCGGCCTCATTCAAAAAGCACACCGCATGGGGCGTGTGGCTCCAGTCAATGCCAATGTTGATCATAGGACCTCCTTGAGTGCTGAGCGGTGGCCCATCGGCGGACGCGGGTGACCGTGTTCCTGTTAGGGCGCTCCTGGCGTGGCACGCTTTGGACGGTCTAATCCGCGTGGCCTGGGGGACGGTCCGCTGAGGGCGCTCGCAGCGCAAGATGGGTAGGGTCCTCCATTCCCAGGCCAGAGACCGGTGGGGTAGACAGGCGGAGCATGGGTCATCTCTGCTTGTTCTACCCCATCGGGTTCTCTTTGTACAGTGTACAGTAACAGGATGGGTAGCGGATTAGCGGATTAGCCAGTAGCGCCAATGCCGCGAAGCCTGTTTTCGCCCCTCGCGGAAACGGGCTTCGGATTCTTCGGTTCAGCCAAGTTGCAATTCCTGCTCATTCCTCCAACTTCCAGCCGCCTTTCACTTTGTCCAGTAGCGCATTCAATTTCGCCAGCACTGCTTCGAATGGCCTCTCGCCTTCGGCAGTCAGGGAAACCCAGAACGCGAACTCAAGTTCAGGGGCTGCTTGTTTGAGCTGACTGACGATGTTGGCGAAGTCCTGAATCTGCTTGGGGGTGAGTGCGGTTTCTGTGCGCAGGATTGCTTTCGGAAGACGGACGCGCAGGTTTAGCAGGGCTTCGGTCGTCGGAATGGTCCGGGTCGCCGGGTCCGCCAGAACAATCAGTCCCTTGTTGATTGCGCCGTCCACGGCTTTGCGCAGGGCATCCAGGGGGATGGCCTGTCCGCGCTGTTGCTCCAGCGCTTCTTTTATTTTGTAAAGCGTCGGCGTGCTTTCCGACCAGGCATACTGCACGCCGGCGCCGATGAGTTCGGTCGGATCAATCTCGACGACTCTGACGATGCGGAACTTCGCGCGGGCGAGAGCGTCGGGGGCGCAGGGCCACGGCTCGCTACCCTCGTCCAGCTCAAACAGGCGGGCAGACAGCGCGTCACTCACGCCGTCACGCAGCAAGACCCACGGGACCGCATAGCCGCGCCGCTTACGGAGGGCATCGGCGATGGCGGATAGAGTCGTTTGTTCCCCTGGCCAGGCCTCGGGCAGGCCCTTGGGAGTAATCTCTGCGCCGCGCACAGCCGGAGGGGGCGTGAGCAGTTCCAGGTCGTCGGCCAGGGGACCATCGGGCAACGCCTCGCGGAGATAGGTCTTCGTCCCTTGCCGGGCCATCAAACTTCCGCGTTGAGCGACGATGGCGCGAATGGCCGCGTCGAGCGCTTCTGGCTTGTTCAGCCGGGGCGCGCGTTTCCCGTCGAAGAAGGCGCGCAAACTAGAAAGGCGAACCGGATCGCCCAATGGGGGCCAGAGGCCGGACACGGCGCCGGGTAGAAGCAAATCAGGCTCAAGGTCGCGAAGTTCCGCAGAAGTGGCTGGGAGTATTTCAAGTTGTGGCCGGGCGAGGGTGTCGTCGTCCGGCGGGATCATCCAGAAGGTGCGGATCGAGCCGTCATCGCGGACGAGCCGCAAGACAAGTTTGCCCTCGCGGACGCCGCGCACCAGTGAATCCACCAAAGCACGCGGGCGCAATAGCCGGGGCAGGCGAGGAAACTGGGCGAAAGCGGCGACCAGGTCTTTGACTTTCTTGCTCTGCTCCCCGGCGGCCCAAAGTTCGAGGTAACTGCCGGGCAGGAGCAAGTCCGGGTCGAGGGTCGAGGCCAGCAACCGCTCGGACTCGGTGAGTTGAAACTTGATGCGCTCAAAAGGCGGTCGGCCCAACTCGGAAGGCAGAGATTTGGCGACGACGCGGCCGCTTTCCTCTACCGCCAATAGCACACTGTACGTGGAAAGCGCCGCGTCAGCCAGGCCTTCTTGCGCCTCGGCTTTGCGGCGAGGGAGCTCCTTTTTCTGAAGGTCGGAGAGTAATTTGACGTCCTGACTGATCTCGATACCGCGCCAGCCGAGGAAGCTTTGTATCCGCGCCCTCAGTTCAGCCAGCCGAGCGTGATCCGGGGCCAGCGCGACGAGCGCATTGGCGTAAGTCCTCGGGTTTTTGGGGCCAGTGGTGATTTTGAAATAATCTTCGACAGATTTAGGCAGCGGCTTGCCGGGATCAACCGCACACTCCGGGCCGAGGAGGATGTAGCGCAAGCCCTCCAGATTGTCCGGGATATCTTCGGGGCCTTTGGGCAAGAC
This sequence comes from Anaerolineales bacterium, assembly GCA_034435515.1. Lineage (GTDB taxonomy): Bacteria > Chloroflexota > Anaerolineae > Anaerolineales > UBA6663 > DATDRS01. The sequence continues at coordinate 11,561 of DAOTXG010000448.1, read as the reverse complement.
GTGGACCAAGACGCCTTCATCGGCTTGTTTGAGGGCAGAGGTGTTTTTGATACGAGTACGAAGCTCGTCGTGTATCTCGGGTTCTTCCAGCCGCTCCACTGCCCGTCCATGCATATGGGTGAGGTTCGGAACAGTGCCCAGCGCCCAGACCGCCGGGTCATCGCTGAGGAACCAGGACAGATCGCGCCATTTCTTGAGGCCTTCCGCCAGCGCGAGCGGGTCCACGCTGGGGTGCGCGAGCAAGGCGTAGAGTTCGGGCGGGTCGGCCCTCTGGCCCGGTGGTTGAGAGTGCAGGAAGGCGGCGATCACGGCTTGTTCGAGTTCGCGCTGCTTGAGCGAGGGGAAGCCCCGCTGCGCCTCGCGCGCTTTTTCCAGTTCGCCGCTGAGGATGGGAGTCCACTTTTCTTTTTCCTCGCAGTAGGCCACGAGTTCGACCAGGGCCGGGGAGAGCGCTTCGTCAGGGCCGAGGAAAGTGCGCGGGTTGACGACCGGTGAAGCCTCCGCAGGGTCTACGCGCCTCAGGGCGAGGGCTAACAGACGGAGCGCGCCCCGCGTCCGTTGAAAGCCGGAGAACTGCGTCCATTTGGAATACAGCACGTCAATCAAGTCGGGGTGGAACGGGTAAGCTTGCATGAGCCGGTTATAGGCTGCCTGATCCTGCTGAGCCTCGCGCAGGGGCAGTTTCTGCATTTGCGCCATGAGCGCATCCACGCCGGGACGGCGCTGTTCCTCGCCGGGAATCACTTCAAACAGGCGGCGGCGCAAGACCTCGGCCACGTCGTCTTTGACGACCGGCTCCACGGCCTCGGCCACCCGCCGGAAGATATCCTCCAACGCCGCGAGACACTTCGCGCCCGTTTCGTCGTTGGCCTCCACGCGTGAGGCAATCAACGCGGCGACCAGAGCCGCTTGCTTGACTTTGCTCACCGCCTGTGTGAGCGCCTGATAAAAGTCCTTGATGATTCCCAAACGGCGCGGGTCGTAGTTCACCGCGCCCCGGTAATACCAGACGGCCTCGTCAACCAGCACCAGCGTAGACAGCCCCTCCGCCTGCGGCAGTTTGAGCAGGTCGGCCAGCAGCGGCTCAGCCGGAGTGACGTATTCGTCCTCGTGCTCTTTGACGCGGGCGAAGGCGGCGTCGCCGCCGAGTTGGTAGGCCAGCGCGCCCCAGGGAGTCTTGACCGTGCGGGGTTTGCCGTCCGGCCCGAAAACCGTGAGGCCCTTGAAGACGTCGAATTTGTCAAAGGGCAGGATCGCCGCCCGCGCGCGCGGGACCCTGGCGGCGGGCACTCCGGCGAAATCCAAAAACTCACGGACGGTGGGATGGTCGCCGAACGTGGCCGCCCGTTCAGCCAGGTGGAGCAGGGTGATGAGGGTGTGCGTCTTGCCGCCGCCGTAGGCCACCTGAACTTGCAGGACGGGTTTTCCGCCTTCCCCCCTGAGCCGGTGAAGCACATCGCGCACTAACGTTTTCATCTTGAACGTGGGATACGTGCGAGCGAAGAAAGCGGCGGGGTCTTTGTAAACTTCCGGCGCTTCGCCCGTGCGGACGGCGTGCAGGTCGGCGGCGAACTCGTCGAGCGTCAGCGAGCCGGTGCGCACGTCGTCGCGGATTTTGCAGAGTTGGTGCCAGGGCATGACGGACATAGGCACAATCCTTTTGACTAGAACTCCACCCGCCAGCGAGGCGGGAAGGGATGATTGGTCACCTTCGCGTCCGCAATTCGATCAATGCGGTAAGCAGTGATCCGAGGTTGCTCGATGTTACGTCCGTAAAAGAGCAGGCGCCCAGCCCGACTGCGACGGAAGGAATACGGCTCAACCTCCCGAACGCCGCGCCGCCCCTCTGCCGCCAGGTAATGGAGTTGGACGCACAGACGATTGGCGCCGGCGAAGCGGATGGCTTCTATCGGGGCGGCGACACCCCACTCGGAAGACAAGGAAATGTAATCTGGCGGCTGCCACCCGGCGTCGCTGACTTCAGCTTCCTCAACCGGCGGCAGTTCAACCAGGGGCTTGCCTTCCAGCCAGTCAAAATAATCGCCTAACTCGGCCCATAGACTCTCCAACGGCGGCAAGGCCGGCAGCTGATGGCCCAGCATATTGGCCCACTCGGACGCCAGTTCGGCGCGATTCGGAGAAGCCTCTAACATCGCCAGCGCGGGTACGGGAAGACCGCGGTGGGCGCACTTCTGCGCCAGCACCTCGCGGACGGCGGCTGGATCAAGCCGGAAACCCTCGTGTCGAAAGAGGCGGATGATGTCGTATAGGTCGCGCGGCCGGCCACGCTCGCTCATCGCCCGGGTCTTCTCAGCCAAGACCTCTTCAATCGGGTAACAATGCAACCGCGCGGGGTGCGCCGGGCGATCAGAGTAAGGGTGATGAATCGCGCGCAAAATCGGGGGGTGGACGATGACCTCATCCGTTGTCAGGTCGAACCGGATTTTGGGCGCCGTGCGAGGCTGGAGCGGGCCGCGATAGCCAACTTTACCCCGAAGAGTGACGTCGCCGCGCGGATTGGGATGGGCGCGAAATTCAATCTGTTCCGGCGGAAACTCGATCCCAGTTTCATTGCCGAGCGTCTCACAGATAGACGATAGCCAACTGACAATCTCATCCAGATTCTGGCTCGCATTCGGCGTCAAGGTGAAGTCGAGGTCTTCCGAGAAGCGATAGGTTTCCAGGTAACACTTCTTCAGCGCCGTGCCGCCCTTGAAGATCCACTGGGTCTGAAGGCGCTGGTGAGCGCTGAGGCCCATCAACAGCCAGCCGAGGACGTAGTCTTTTTCCACGATGTCGGGCCGCAAACCCCAGGCCCGCGCGGCTTCCTGGATTTCAATGCGCCGAATCATTTCGGACTACGTCCACATTGATGCGCAGATTCCATCTAGCGACAAACGACCCTCGCGGCGCTACCGCCGGGTCGAGCAAAGAATAACCGGAACTGACGAACCTTCTCAGTTTGTCGGGGAAAGACTGATCCCCATTTTGCCCCGTCACGGCCTCACACAAGTAACCCAGGCGTTTGGCGACTGCCGCGTTTCCCAACCGTTCAATGTATTCGATCAGTAATGCCTCATTTCGGTGTTCGGAGTTCAGATAAGCATCGAGGATCTCGGTGACATGCCGGATTCCGCCTCCCCACCGGGGGTCATCGAGAATGTCAACGATGGTCCGGGTGGGGTCTGAGACCGAAACTCTGACGTTGGTGCGCCAGGCCGGACGGAGGCCGAAGAGCGCGCTCTGCGGAATCTTGCGGAGGGCAAACGTCGTCTGGTCTACGAGGAGTTTGCGCTGCCGGGTGGGGGCAGCCGTAAAAACAGCCACGTCTCGAAAGATTTGTTCGGTGAAGCCCCAATGCTCACAGGCGCTCCATCCAGCAATATATCCCGGCTTGAACAGGCGCTCGGCGATAATCCAGGGGTCGGCGCTCCAATCGTCGGGGGAAACGGCCTCGAGGGGGATGAGCAGATAGAGGCCGCGCCGAAGGCGCCGCGCCCAGCCCTGCGCCGACCAGCGCGCGAGCAGCTTGGCCGTCGTGACTCGGTCGAGGCCCAGTATAGTGGCGGCCTCGTCAACGTCCAGCAGGCCGCTTGTGTTGCGATGCAATTTCGTGAGTTGTCGCCGGCTCGACTCTGAAATCCCGGCCAATGCGCTCATTTGACCTTTCCGGCTCTGCCGGTTTCAACGGGAAACCGCGTAGGTCACGCTTGCAGCGTGACGGTTTGTGCAGTCAGAAATTGTCACGCTCAAAGCGTGACCTACGATAATCCCGCCAAAATCGGGAGGGCCACATTTCCATGCCAGGAGTTACATTGACTAGACGTAACGTCCGCGTGGATTATATCAGAAATGCGGTAATTCACTCTACGATTGAATTATTGCTCTCATAGTATAGGAATCTGCATCGCCTTCACCTCACCCTTCCCTCTCCCCCACGCCACCAGCGCCTCCAGCAGCGTCCGCTCTTTCGTCTTCGGGTCGGACATTTCGAGCACGGCCTGGGCGACGGCCCAGAAGAGTTCGTTCTGGCTCAGGCCGTGTCCCTGGACGTAGGCCGCGAGTTTTTCTGTATCACCCGCCTGCCACAGCCGCATCAGACGATGGAGCATGTCAATATGTGACTACCCCTAACTACAGTTGTCGGTATACTACCCGCGGCGTTCTGGATATTTGTAGTTGCTGCCGCCAGATTCTGACCTCGGCCGATGTAGTTGCCGGCTTGAGCTTCTATTACCCTTAGTTCGTCTACAATCGCCTTCGCTTCGTTTGTGCAATCACCATCACTACACAGTTTGTTGTACCCCTCTTGCGCCAGTTTTCCACCAGGCGGAGCCAAACGTAATAACCTGGCAACCAAAGATCCAACATCGCCTCGCCTACTCCCGCCTTGGCCCTGGCCTTTACCTTGAGTCGCCAGGTGACCATTGAAAGTGAGTTGAGGCTGAATCAAACCCGGACATAGTTGAAAAACAAACTCATCGAAGTTTGGCACCGGATCCCAGCCCGGCTGACACAATGCGGGCAAGATTTCACATAGAAACTCCCTCTTGCCCGGACCGTCATCATTTCCGTCCGCGCCAGGGTTTAGAGGCCGATGTCCGCTTGGGTCAACGAAGTTGACCGGGTTGCCTTCCACATACAACCACGCATTGTACGACATGGGCCGGTCGGCGGTGCCGTTCCAGGTATCTCGCGTCACAAATCGTCCGGTCTGGGTCGAGAGATACCTAGCCCGCAAGAACGTCAGGCCGCTGGCGTCGCGCATTTCGCCCGTGTATTGGAACACAGTGCTCCCGCTGCCCGCGCTACTCATCGTTGTCCCAAACGGCTCATAACTCTGCGCCAGCGTCACGTTAGCATTGGCGTTTGTCAGTTGTCGCACGCTCCCCAACGCATCCGGCAAGTGATAGGCAAAGCCACCTGGCTGTTGCTCACCAATCCGCGTCGTGCCATACAGGTACGTGTTTGTGATAGTGTTGGTGCTATCCACCAGCACTTGCGTCAGGCCAGCATTTAAGTCAAGCGTGTACGTCGTCGGCGTGCCGTTCACCGTCTGCCGCAAGCGGTCGCCTTGCCCGTTGTACGCGAAGGCGTAGACATTCGCGCCCTGCGTGGCGGTAATCAGCCGATTGGCAGAATCGTAGGCATAGGTGCTCACGCCATCGTTCAGCAGGTTGCCGTTGGCGTCCCACTGGTACGCCTGGCTGCCCACATTCGTCAGGCGGTTGGCAAGCCATCGCCAGCCAAGCCCTGCTCCGCTATCACATTGACCTGTCGGTCGTGTTCTACGACCTGACAGCGTTGGTCATGACCGGCGCGTATCCGGCGAGTGAGCTGGTGGACTATGGCTTTGCCCACAACACGCCGGCAGATTGCCCGAAAGTGAAAGTCGGACTGGTCGCCAGCCGCGAGGGGGGCGTGCCGTGTCTCTGCCAACCCTGGCTAGGGCGCACCGCCGACCGGGCCACCGTCACGAAGAACATGGAGGCCCTGCGGGCGCTGTTGAACCGCCAGGGGTGGGACACCCAACAGGTGCTGGTCGTCGGTGACAGCGCCAACCTGAACAGCGAGCTGGCGCTGGCCTATGCTGACCATCATCTGAAGTATCTCGCCGGGTTGCCCCTGCTGGAAAACGCGCATCGGGCGCTCGTGCTCGCCCCGACGGAACGCGACCTGTCTCGCCAGCCACTCACGGACGAGCACGGTCCGACGGGCTATGGGGGGTGGGAAGATGAGGGGCTGGGATGATGGGCGAATCAAACGGGCGGGCATAGCCGCGCTGGTCGTGAGCAGCCGTTTGACAGTGCTATAATCCTCGCGCCATGCAAACCGACCTCTCCCCTGCTCCCCTGCTTCCACGCTCCCCGGCTCTCCGGCCCCCGCGCTCCCCGGCTCTCCTCACCTGGCTCCTCCGCCTCGCCTACACCTTCTTCTTCGTCGGCGTCATCTTCGCCTCGCTGGCGGCCATCGGCGCGGCGCTTTTCAACCTCAGTTATGGTGAGCGCATCTACCCCGGCGTGCGCGCGCTCGGCCTTGACCTCTCTGGGATGACGGCCGCCGAAGCCGCGGTGGCCATCTCTGGCGCGTTCACTTATCCGCAGTCGTCCGCCTTCACCTTCCACGAGGGCGGCAGCGTCTGGGCCGCGACGCCCGCCGAACTCGGCGTAACGCTCAACCTGCCCGCCACGGTGAACGCCGCGTACTCCGTCGGGCGCTCCGGGAATATCGTCGCCAACTGGCTCGAGCAGTTCGAGGCCTGGTATTTCGGCAGGCAGATCGCGCCGGTCGTCACGTACGACGAGAGCCGCACGCTGGCTTATCTCAACCAGGTAGGCGAGATTTTCTTCCTGCCCGCCCGCGAGGCCTCGCTCGTCGCCGAAGGGACGAGGGTGATCGCCGCGCCCGGCCAGATCGGGCGGCAGTTAGATGTGCTGGCGACGGCCAGGGCCTTGCGCGACTCAATGATGCGCCTCGCCCCGGCGGACATCTCGCTCCAATACGTCGAGACTCCCCCGCTCGTGCTGGATGCCTCCGCGCAGGCCGCCGCCGCCGAGGCCATCCTGCGCCAGCCGCTCACACTCGTCATCGCCAACCCGGCGCTGGACGACAATCCTGCCCAATGGACGATTGATCCGCCGACGCTGGGGACGATGCTCCAAATCCGCCGCGTGGCCGACGGCCCGAACGCCGCGCACTTCGAGGTCGGCCTCGACCCGGGAGCGTTGCGCGCCTTCCTCGAACCGCTCGCGCCCCAACTGGAGCGCCAGGCCCGGGACGCGCGCTTCATCTTCAACGACGACACGCGCCAGTTGGAAGTTATAGAGCACGCCGCCGACGAGCGCCATCTGGATATTGACGCGACTATCGCCGCCATTCACGAGGGCCTCGTCAAAGACCAGCACACTATCTCTCTCGTCTTTCTGACGAAGCCCCCGCAAATCGGCGACGACGTGACGGCGGAGCAGTTGGGCATCACCGGCCTGGTCAGCGAGCAATCCACCTATTTCGCGGGGTCGAGCGCCGAGCGCATCAACAACATCCAGGTCGCCTCCGCGCGCTTTCACGGCGTGCTCGTCCCGCCGAACGCGGTCTTCTCGTTCAACGAATACCTGGGCGACGTGAGCCTCGACACCGGTTTCGCCGAGGCGCTCATCATCTACGGCGGGCGCACCATTCGGGGCGTGGGCGGCGGCGTGTGCCAGGTGAGCACCACGCTCTTCCGCGCCGCGTACTTCGGCGGCTACCCCATCGTCGAGCGCAACTCGCACGCCTACCGCGTGGGCTACTACGAGCGCGGCGCCCCCGGCCAGTGGAGCGGCCCCGGCCTCGACGCGACGGTCTTCGCCCCGCTGGTGGACTTCAAGTTCCAGAACGACTCGCCGCACTGGCTGTTGATGGAAGTGTACGTAAGCCCGACCGCCGGGCGCATGACGTGGAAGTTCTACTCGACCCCGGACGGGCGGCAGGTCGCCGTCGCCCCGCCGATTGTCGAAGACGTCGTGCCGCACCCCGACCCGCTGTACGAGGAAGACCCGGAACTCACGGCGGGCACGGTCAAGCAGGTGGACTACGCCGCCGACGGCGCGGAGGTGACGGTGTACCGCGTCATTACGCGCGACGGCCAGCAAGTCAACGCGGGCGAAAGACCCATCCGCACGCACTACCAGCCCTGGCGCGCGATTTACCACTACGGCCCCGGCACGGAGGGCATGCCGCCGCCCACGCCGGAGCCGACGCCGTGAATGGCTGATCGCGGATGGCAGATCGCGTAAGTTGCGTTTCTGATAACTGGCCTTATAATCCTTTCACAGAAAGGATGGCAGCATGAGCGCTGACGCTTTGCTTGTCCAGCTCCGGAGTCTAGAGGTTCAACTGGCGATGCTCCGCGCCCAAATCAAACAAACCGAGGGCGCGCGGCGACCGTTGGCCTCATTTTACGGCGTTCTAGCTCACGTAGCGGAAACAACCGAGCAGGAACTAGAAGCCGCCGAATTGAAAATCAAGGCTGACTTCGCCTGATGGTTTACATTGTAGACACTCATGCGCTGGTTTGGTTTCTGGAAGGCAATAAACGCCTGAGCGAAACTGCCCGCGCTCTTCTCAGTGACGCAACCGCGTAGCTGGTTGTGCCAACGCTCGTTCTGGCTGAAGCGCATTATCTCTATGCTCGGAAACGCACGACTATAGATAGTGCTCGCATTCTAAGCGATGTCGCCAGCGCGGAAAACTGCACGGTGTACCCTCTCGACGAACTGGTCGCCGCTCGTGTTTCTGGCGACCTAGACTTGCACGACGCGATCATCGTCGCTACAGCTTTGGTCTATCGTGATGTACTGGGAGAGAATGTGGCTGTAGTAACGAAAGACGAAAAGATTGCTCGGTCTGGCCTTGTCCCTGTTGTCTGGTAAGCCACGCTCTCCCCGCCTGTTCGGTAGCCACCTAACGCTCTACCGTTTCACCTGCCCCAATTGCCTCACCACCCTCGAACTGCGCCAACCGCTCGTTGTCGTCGCCTTTGCCGTCGTCTTAGTCTGGTACGTCGCCGCGCCGGGCGAGGTCGCGGTGATGAGCGTGGTCATGCTGGGCGGGCTGCTGGTCAGCGCCTTCCTGTGGGCGCGGACGATGGCCTTGCACGTCAGCGGCGCGCGCCAGCTGCGCTACGCCGCCGTGCAGGTGGGCGACGAACTGGAAGAACTTGTCAGGCTGGACAATGCCTCGGCGCTGCCCGTCCTGTGGGCGGAGTTTGTCGACCGTTCCGACCTCCCCGGCTACACCGTCGCCAGCGTGCGCGCCGCCGACGCGCACAGTTCAATCCACTGGCGCGCGCGTGCGCTCTGCGCGCGCCACGGCCTCTACACCCTCGGCCCGTGGGAACTGCGTCTGGGCGACCCGTTCGGCATCTTCCTCGTCCGCCAGACCTACACCCAGCCGCAAGAAATCCTCGTCTACCCGCCGCTCGCCGCCCTGCCTGACGAACTCCTGCCGCACAGCGCTGTCGTGGGCGACCGGCGTCCACTGAGGCAGCCCCTGTGGGCCGAGACCATCACAGCTACGCATACGCGCGCCTCTCAACCCGGCGACCCGCTTCGCCACCTCCACTGGCCGACCACAGCGCGCCGCGACTCGCCCTACACAAAAGTCTTTGAGCCGGAGGCGGCCTCGACGGTATGGATCGTGCCGGATTTGCACCTCACCCCCCACCCCGGCCTGGCGGCCACCCCTCCCCCCTCTCCTGACGCTCTTCGTCAGGAGAGGGGGGGAGGGGGTGAGGACGCTGAGGAAACGCTGATGATCCTCGCCGCCTCGCTCGCCAATCATCTCCTCCACCAGCGCCTCGCCGTGGGCCTCGCGGCCTACGGCAACAGACTGGTCCTGGTTCCGCCCCAACCGGGGATGCCGCATCTCTGGAAGATCCTGCGCGCGCTCGCGCCTCTGCGACCGGATTGCCCGTGGCCTCTGGCCCAGACGCTCGCCAATCTCCAATCGCTGATCTCGGCCCGCGATCTGGTCATCGTGATTACCCCGGCGACGAGCGCCGATTGGCCCGCCCAACTGGGCCGCCTCACCCGGCGCGGCGGCGCGGCCCACGCCATCCTGCTCGACCCGGTTTCATTTGGCGGCGAGGGCGATGCCGAGGCGTGCGCCCTTGTGCTGGCCGATCTAGGTGTCACGTCAAGGGTCATCCGGCGCGGCGACCTGCGTCCTGTCCTGGGCGCGTACGGCCTGCTGCGGCGCTGGGAGTTCATGACGTTGGGCACGGGGCGGGTGGTCGTGAAACAGACGCCGAGGAGCGTATGATGTCTCGCCTCTTGCGCCTGGATTTCATAGCGGTTGGCTTCGTGGCCTTCCTGATCGCGCTCTTCTCCCACAGCCTCACCGAGGCCGGGTGGGTGAAGGGCAGCTTCTCACACGTCGCCGGCCTGTGGCTCGGTTTGCTCTGCGGGCTGGCGCTGGCCCTCTCGCGTTTCCGGGGCTGGCCGGCGTTCGCCTATAGCCTTGCGCTGTCCATCGTCGCAGCCGGCGAGTCCGTCGGGCGGGTCCTGCCGCTCCTCGCTCGCCTCCAAACCGAATCCTGGGCCGACGTCAACTGGCTGATGCGCGTCCAGCTGCTCACGCTCGCCGGGCGCGTCAACGGGTGGTTGGCCGCCTCTTTAAATGGAGACAGGATCACAGACACGGGGTTGTTTGTCTTCCTGCTCGTGGTCGTGGCCTGGAATGCCAGCGCCTGGCTGGCGTGGCGCATTTTGCGCAAGCAGAGAGCGCTGGAGGGGCTGCTCCCCTTCGGCTTCTTGCTCGCGTTGAATGTTCACCTGAGCGGTCAACCGTTCACCCTGTTTTGGGGGCTGGTCGTGTGCGCGGTTCCGCTTGTAGCGCTGACTGCCTATCGGCGGCGCTACGCCGACTGGGAGGCGCGCGGGGTGGATTATCCGGCGGAACTGGGTTACGAGTGGGCAGGGGGCGCACTCGCGATTACCCTGGCGATTGGCCTGCTGGCCGGGGGCGCGCCGCTGATCGGTTCGCCCCAGGGGTGGCGCCTGCTCTCGGATTGGATGCGGGTGGCGCGGTTGAAGACGGTGGACGCCGCCGAGCAATTGTTCTCCGGCGTGAATCCCCCCGCGCTGCGCCAGCCGCTCATCACCGCGCGCGCGCCAAACTTGGAGATCATCGGCGCGCCGATTGACCGGGGCAGTGAGGTCATTATGTGGGTCAGCGTGAGCGACCCGGCCCCGCCGCCGCCGCAGGCGAACGTCCCCGAAGCGCCCGCGCCCAAACATTACTGGCGCAGCAGCATTTTTGTCACCTACACCGGCGCAGGCTGGAAACCCCTCGAGTTCCCCGAGTTCCCCCAGCCCCCTGAGTTCCCTCAGTTCCTTGATTTCCCTCAATTCCCTGACTTCCCTCACCCCTCCCCAGGTCGCTACGAACTGCGCCAGCATTACAAAATCGTCGCGGCGCACGGGGAGACGCTGTTTGCGGTGAACCTGCCTGTCTCCACGCGAGGCGAGGCGCAGCTGCGCTACACGACCTCCGGCGAAAGCGCGCTGCTGCCCGCCGGGGGCAGGGCAGCGGCTTACGACGTGACTTCGTGGGCGACACGGCTGACCGAAGAGCAACTGGAAGCCGCGTCTATGCAGTATCCGCCTGACATCACCGCGACTTATTTGCAACTCCCGTCGTCGCTCCCCCGGCGCATACGCGACCTTGCCGAACGCATCACGATTGACGCCGGCACGCCCTATGCAAAAGCCATCCGCGTGCAAGATTACTTGCGCGCCGCTTATCCATACACGCTCGACACGCCCTTGCCTGCGGCGGGCCAGGACGCGGTGGATTATTTCCTGTTTGAGGCGCCGGGCGGGTTCTGTTCGTATTACGCTTCGGCGATGGCGGTGATGCTCCGCGCCGTGGGCGTACCCGCGCGCGTGGCGGCCGGCTATGCGACCGGCGATTACGACTACGGGCGCGGCGCGTATCGCGTGCCGGCGAATGCGTCGCACGCCTGGGTGGAAGTCTACTTTCCTGGCTATGGTTGGGTGGAGTTTGAGCCGACGGCGGCG
>DAOTXG010000447.1:0-16661 GCA_034435515.1 Anaerolineales bacterium | reverse complement strand
GCTGGCGCATGCCGCCCGAGAACTGGAACGGGTAGTGGTCGATACGCTGCTCCGGGTCGGGGATGCCGACCTGGCGCAGCATGTCGATGGCGCGGGCCCGTTTCTTCTCGGGTCCGTTCTCGCGGTCCCGGTACTGGATGTCGGTCATGAGCTGGGCCACCGAGAGCACCGGGTTGAGCGAGGTCATGGGATCCTGGAACACCATGCCGATCTGCGCGCCGCGGATGTGGCGCAGTTCCTCGGTCTTCATTTTCAACAGGTCGTTGTCCAGGAATACCGCCTCCCCCCTGACGATCTTCCCCGGCGGCTGGGGAATCAATTGCAGCAGGGTGAGCATCGTCACGCTCTTGCCGCACCCGCTTTCGCCGACCACCCCCAGCGTCTCCCCCTCCTCCAAATCAAAACTGACGCCGTTGACGGCGTGCACCGTGCCTTCGTGCGTGTCGAACCGCGTAACCAGATCTTTGACGGATAGGACTGTCCCCATGGGACTGGGTCTCCTGGAAAGATGAGGATGGCTTTCAGGCCCTAAGGGTCTCAGGGACCCTTAGGGTCTGGGAACTACCTACGGCCAAACAGCAAGTGATATTAGACGTAGATAGTCAACTTGTCAACTCAGTTCATAGCGGATTGGCGTGGGAGCGGCTTGTAGCCGCGAGGGGCGCGGTTGCCAACGCTCCCGCGACGCCAGTCGCACCGCCCGGTGAAGCACTCGCCGGCTTCACGACGCACCCCTTCAAACAGAAATCCAACAGCGACAGGACGCTATTATACACGCTCTCGCCCCGGCGCGGGCGGAGGTGGCTGTAGGACAAGTTTGAAACTTGTCCTACGATTGAGCATATTGGAGGTGGATGACCTGGCGAGCGAGAGGGAATTACTTGGCTCGATACGCTTCGGCGATGGCGCGCGCGGCCTCGACCATCTCTGGCGCGGCGTCGTAGGCTGCCCGGCCCGCGCGCTCGGCGGCCTGGGCCTGAAGCGTGTAAGGCAAATGGCCCAACACCGGCAGACCAGGCGAGTGCGCTTCAATGTACGCGCGATCTTCCGGCGACCGTACTTTGTTGCCCACGAGAAACAGCCGCGTGAGGCCAATATCTCCGGCCAGAGTCTTAATCTGCGCCGCCGTCGCGAGGCTGCGCGCTCCCGGCTCGGCGACGACCAGCAACGCCTCCACCGCCTCCGCCGTCGCCCGGCTGAGATGCTCGACTCCAGCATACATATCGAGCAACACCACTTCATCGCGTCGCAAGAGGAGGTGCGACACGAGCTGTTTGAGCAAGACGCTCTCCGGGCAGATGCAGCCAGCGCCGCCCCGCTCCACCGCCCCCAGCGCCAGCAGCGTGACGCCGCGCCGGGACACGGCGAAGCGGTCGGGGATGTCGTCTACGCGCGGGTTGAGCTTGAAGTAGCCGCCGAACAGACCGGGCTGTGCGCCCGTCCGTTCATAAATCAGATCTTCCATCTCGGCGATGGGCGTCAGTTCCAGCAATGCTTCGGGCGGGAAGCCGAGCGCCGCGCCTAAGCACGGCGAGGGGTCGGCGTCAATTGCCAGCACCCGCAACCCCTGCTCCGCATAGAGATAAGCCAGTAAACTGGTCAAGGTGGTCTTGCCCACCCCGCCTTTACCGGCGACGGCGAGTTTCATGACGCATTTCTCCTTATTCCCTCAGGCGGCCGGGACGGCTTCCTGCGCCGCCGCGTGATGCAAATGCTTCGCCGCGACGAAACTCAAACCATGCTCGACGAGGGCGCGCGCGGTGCGGTTGACCGCCTCGTGTTTGTCGAGGTAGTTGCGCTCCAGCAGCCCCATGTGGTTGCTCTGGAGCACTTCCGCCTTGTCGCGGAAGTAGTCGAGGATGTCCGACGGATGCGCGCGCGTCTGCTCCACGTCCGGGTCGCCGCCTTCGTGCTTGGCCGAGATGTTCGGCACGCGCCCGGCGATCTCGATCAGTTCGCCGCGCCGGTTGTAAGGCTGGCGCACGATGCTCTTCCACGTTTCGGTGATGTGATGCTCGAAGCGCACGACCGACTCGAAATCCAGTTCGCGCCGCACCTCCGCGCACAATTCAATGGTTTCGTTGCCCACCGAGTTGCTGAAATTGAAACCGATGAGCGGACTGGCGACGCCGGCCCCCGGCGAACGGGGGTCCGGGCGGGCAAACAACCTGGCGCCGATCAGCGTCCACAACACCGCATACGGGTTGTCATTGCCCATGAACACCGAGATCTTGAACTCGTTGTTCACGCCGAGTTTGTGCAAGAGGTAGCCGAGCAGCACCGTGCCCGGATTGATGTTGAGCACCTGCGTCACGCCGTAGGTCGTGTAGTAATACAAGAACTCGTCGAGCCACCTCAGCGCGTGGTCGTTGGGTTGACCAATGCCGCCAAAGTAGCCCGTGATCGTCGCCGGGCCGCCCAGGTGCACATTGGAGCCGTCCGTGCCTTTGGTGTCGAGCGTTTCCACGTAGCTCGCGCCGATGATCTGCATCGCCGCCGCGACCGCCAGCAGGTCGCCGTCGTCGGCTTCGGACTCCCGCATCTTCCGGACGCGGATGAAGCGCCCCGGCATCAATTCGTCGTTCTCGATGGCCTGCGCCGCTTCGGTGATCAGCCAGGGAAAATACTGGAATGCGCTGATTTCCAGGGTCACCGCGAAGTCGTCGGCGAACTTCATAGCGTCGGCCCGCGGCCCAAGCACCTGGCGGCGATACTCGGGGACGCTGATGAACGCGCCCCGGTCGCGCATCTCCGTCAGCCACTCCAGGTCTTTCAGATACGGCGATTTGATCGCCTCCAGGCGCGCTAACAGGTTGGGCAGGCGGCGGGCCTCTTCGGCCTTGCGGTTAATTTCCTCCGGCGCGCCGTACTTGCGCACGACGTCCAGAAAGCCGTTGACGACTTTCGTGTCCGGGTTGAGCAGCAGCGCGTTGATCGCGTCGAGTTGGTCTTCGGCAATGCGCAGTCTTTCGCGGAGTTCGTCCATGATGCGCCTCCTGGCCGTTACAGGGCCAATTCTGGATGGTCGTTCTGCAGGCTGTGTTTACCCTTCTCGCGGTCAAGCAATTCCCTCAACTCGGCCAATTCGTCGTCCGAAATGCCGAACCAGTTTTCCGGCTGGGGGAACTGGCGGCTGTTCACTTCGGCGACGTATTGCTTGAGGCCGTTGAGGATGGCCTCGCCCGCGTTGCCATACACCTTCGCCATCTTCGGCTTGAAACGCGGATACAGGCCGAACATGTCGTGGAAGATGAGCAGCTGACCGTGCGCGTACGGCCCAGAACCGAGGCTGAGGATGGGGACGCCTGCCCGCTCGGTGATAATCTCGCACACGCGGTCGGGGACCATTTCGAGGAGAATGCTGAACGCGCCAGCCTCTTCGAGCGCTTTCGCGTCGTCAATGATTTTCTTCGCCCGCGCGGCGTCTTTGCCCTGCACGCGGAACCCGCCGAGGGACGAGACACTCTGCGGCGTGAGGCCAAGGTGGCCCATGACAGGGATGCCGCATTTAGCAATGCCCGCCATCCGGTCGGCCATTTCCGCGCCGCCTTCCAGTTTCACGGCGTCGCAACTCGCCTCGGCCATGAAGCGTCCCGCATTGCGGATCGCAGTCTCGACCGAGGGCTGATAACTCATATAGGGCATGTCGCCGACGAGCCAGCGGGTGGGCGCGCCGCGCCGCACGGCCTGCGTATGCCGGATCATGTCGTCCATCGTCACGGGCAGCGTGCCCTCGTAGCCCAGCATCGTCATGCCAAGGCTGTCGCCCACCAGCACCATATCCACCTCGGCCTGCTCGACCAGGTAGGCCATCGCGTAGTCGTAGCAGGTGAGGTAGGTGATTGGCGCGCCAGTGTGCATCTTCTTCATCAAGTCAGGCAGGGTGATTTTCTTTCGGTCGGGCATAGAAACCTCCTCAGAGCTCTATTTAGTTTCTGTCGGGAAAGCAGGCCAACATCCCCATGTTGGCCTTGCCGAACGGCATCGGCCTGCTGTTCTTACGGCGTTTCCCGACAAGAACTATTTAACGCCGAGTTGCTTTTTCAGTTTCCCCACGGCCGCGACGAGCGCGATCATTTCTTTGCTCACCCGGGCCAGTCGTTTCCGCAATGCCACCAGCGCTTCTTTATCGCCACTGTCTCTCAGCGCCTGAATGGCGGCGAGGCGGTCGTTCAAGGCGTCGCTCTCAAGCATTTCCAATAAAGGCGTCTCTCCCGGCTCGAATTGGCCGTCAATCATGACGAAATTGAACTGCGGCACGTTGACGACTTCCACTTTCTTCGCCGAGGGACGGTACAGATGCTTCAGTTCTTTCTTCAGATCGAGCTTCTTCATCCTCTCAACTCCCAGCCACTCACCACACGCCCGGCAACAGCCGATAGCGCACCTGGCGTGCATAGTCAGGATAGCCGTCTAATTCGTCAAGCAGCGTCTTGTCCTCCAGCGCCGTTCGCACGACATACAGCAGGCTGGCGAGGCCGCTGGGGATGAGCGCCCACCATGAGCCGAGCGTGAAGGGCGTCGCCAGTTGAAACACCAGCGCGCCGAGATAGCCCGGATGGCGCACGAGGCGATAGGGGCCGCCAGTGGCGACCGTGTGGCCGCGTTCAGACTGAATGCGCACCGTCGCCGCGAAGAACGGAATAGAGTTCATCCTTGGGTCTGGTTGGTCAGGTAGTTCTCAAGCCCCATCTGCTCGATCTGCGCACGCTGCGCCTCCGCCCAGTCCACATGCCCCTCTTCCATCTTGAGGCAGTTTCTCATTACCTTTCATGTCCATTCTCCTTTGCTGCTGGACTATTAACCCGCAGCCAGTCTTGCTTTCTGATTACACTCCTCTGCCCCCAAGCCCGCGAATACTCGCCGCTACACTAATCCTATCTGCAATATGGCCGTTAACTGCATCACCACCTCGGGGCTCAACGGAGCCAGCCGCAATTTTTGCGCCACGGCGTCGTGGTCGTAATGCAAATGCTTGATCTGCACCCGCCCCTCCTCCCACACCGCATACGTCGCATCCGGCGCGCCATAGCGCGGCTGGCCCAGACTGCCCGGGTTGACGATGAGCCGGCCGTCGAAACGCCGGAGCGCCGGCACGTGCGTATGGCCGAGGAGGATCACGTCGGCCGCTACGTCGTCGAACAGCACATGCAGTTCCGCCTCCGGGCACGTGGCCGGATCGAGATGACCAGCCAGCGGGTCGGCGGGCGTGCCATGCGTCAGATAAAACTGCGCGCCGCCCAGCGCCACGGTGGCCGACGCCGGCCAGCGGCGGAGGCTGCCCCAGGTGTTGGCCGAGAAGAATTGACGGGCGTAGCCGATCGTTTCGTGCGCCGCCGCCTCCAGCTCAACCGGCGCACCCCTCAGCTTGCCCTCGGCGAAGAACTCGTCGTGATTGCCCCGCACCGCCGCCGTCGCATTCGCCCAGAGCCAGCGCACGCAGTTGGCGGGGTCAGGGCCATACCCCACCGCGTCGCCGGCAAAGAGCACGGCCTCCGGCGGAGGCTCAACCCGTTGCAGGGCGAGCAAGGCCTCCCAGTTGGCGTGAACGTCGGCAATTAACAGGATACGCATCGCCGTTCAATGACCCACGCCTGATCCAGGTTTCCGGGGCAAAATTCCCTTCGTCTGCAAGACCGGCTGCGGGTCAACCATGTTCTTTGAAAGCGCAGCGGCTTTTTCGCCCAGGCCAAAGGCGAGCGCCATGAGTTGGGTAAAGTAGAAGATGGGGACCTCACCCCTTACCCCTGGCGCGAAGCCGGGGAGGGGGGCGAGGACCATCTGATGTTGTCTTCCATCCAGATTCGCATGGCACAATGGACAGGCGACGGCGACCGCCTCGGCCCCGGCGGCGCGGGCGTCGGTGAGGAGGCGCGCGCTCAGGTCGAGGACGATGTCGGTGCGCGTGGCCGAGAGCGAGGCGCCGCAGCACGTCGTCTTCCCGCTCCAGTCCACGGGCGTCGCGCCCAGCGCCGACATGAGATGATCCATGTCCTGAGGGTATTCGGGTTGGTCGGCGCCCGTGATCTTCGGCGGGCGAGTCATCAGGCAGCCGTAGTAGCAGGCGACCTTGAGGCCGGCGAGCGGCGTGCTCACGCGGCTCGCAACCTGGTCAAGGCCGACGCGGTTGACGACCACGTCGAGCAGCGAGCGGACCGCCACCGCGGGGCGTGGCGCGTCGGCAGTTTCGAGTTCGTGCAGCGCAGCACGGAAGCGGTTGAAGCACATCGCGCACGGTAGGGCGGCTTCGGCCAGTCCCATCTGCTCAATTACGGCCATGTTCTTCAAGGGCAGCTCGGCGGCGAGGCGCGGGTCAACGCGGTGCGCGGGCGACGAGCCGCAGCACACCCATCCCTCCGGCTCGACGAGGTCCAGCCCCAGGGCTTTGGCGACGGCGCGGATGGAGTGGTCATATTCGGACGCCATCGAGTGCAGCGAGCAGCCGGGGTAGTAGGCGATGCGATTGGGGCGCGCCTCGACAGGCCTCGCCCGTTTGGGCGGGCGCGCCAACGCCGGGGTTAGTTTGATCTTGCCCTTACGCAACATTTCCAGCCCCATGCTCGCGTCTTTGAACGGCTGGCCGGTGCGGAGGTTCATCTCGGCCATCAGCCCGAGTTCATACGCGCGGCCCAGAATGTTCACGTTCCGCAGAAAGACCTTGTTAAACAAGACGATCTCGGGCGCTTTGGCCGGGAGGCCGCGCGCCAGCGCCTCGCGGGCCATGAAGTCCATCACTTTCGCCACGTCGAGGCCCTGGGGACAGCGCGTGGTGCAGGTCTGGCAGCCAGCGCACAGCCACGGCGTCCTGGCGTTCAGCGCGATCTCGTCCTGTCCCAACTGCGCCGCGCGCATAACCTGATTCGGCGCCAGGTCAAAATACTCCGCCAGCGGGCAGCCGGACGTGCACTTGACGCACTGGTAACAGAGAAAGACGTTCTCGCCCGTTTCGGCGCGGATTTTCTCGGCCAGATCGGTTCGCAAATCGGTGATCGTCATAGCACACTCCGGAGGGAAAGGAACTCAAGGAACTGAGGGAACTCGCTCGTTTCCCTGAGTTCCTTCCTTTCCTTCAGTTCCCTGCCTTTTCAATTCCCTAAGTTCCCATTGAACGCCGGCCTCGGCAGCAGCCCTGCCTTCTCCACGATGATCGGCACGGCCTCTTCCCACTCAATCGCCATGATGTGCACCCCGGCCACGCCCTCGATCTCGCGCATCTGCTGGATGATCTCGACGCAAATCTTGATCCCCTCTTCCTTTTGGGCGGCCGCCCTGGCTTTTTTGTCCTCGATGCCCCGGCCAGCGGCCTCCATGCGCTCGACGATCTCGTCCGGCACGTCCATGCCCGGCACCTGATCGCGCATATATTTGGCCGCGCCCGCCGTCTTGAGCGGGCCGACCCCGGCGAGGAGGCGCACCTGCTGGTGGACGCCGAGATCAACCACGCGCTGCATGAACTCGCGGAACCTGGGCAGGTTGTAGACCAACTGCGTCTGAATGAAGTCTGCGCCCGCCTTCGCCTTCTTGCCCAGCCGGTAGGGCCGCCAGTCGAACGGGTCGCCAAACGGGTTCTCCACCGCGCCGACGAAGAAGCGCGGGTTGACGCCCTTGATCTCCTCGCCGCACTGGAAGCAGTTCTTATCTCGCAGCCCCACCACCATCTGCACCAACTGCAGCGAGTCGATGTCGTGCACGTTCTTCGCCTGCGGGTGGTTGCCGAAGGTCTGGTGGTCGCCGGAAAGACACAACACGTTGCGCAGGCCGAGCGCGTACGCGCCGAGCAAGTCCGATTGCATCCCCAACCGATTGCGGTCACGGCACGTCATCTGTATCACCGGCTCCAGTCCGGCCTGCAAGGCCAGGGCGCCCGCGCCGATGGACGACATGCGGACGATGGCCGTCTGGTTGTCGGTGATGTTCGCCGCGTCCACGGCGCCTTTCAGGGCGGCCGCCTTCCGGCGGATGACGTCGCCGTCGGCGTTCTTCGGCGGGCCAAGCTCGGCGGTCACGGCGAAGTAACCGTTCGTCAAGACTTTTTCCAGATTGCTGCCCGATTTGTAAGCGTTGCTTGTATCGCTCATCGTCTTTCACCCTCCCACATTCTCCGCCAGCGGCAGCCGCAAATCCTCCCGCACGATCTTGCGCGGCCCGCCGTCGCGGCTGGCGCGCCAGTCTTTGGGCGGCGTGATCTCCATCAGCAAATGCAGACGGCCCTGCGCCTTGAGTTTGTCGTAGATCAACTGCCAGGCGCAGTCAATGTCGGGACTGACTTCGCACTTGCCCCTGGAGGATCCGCCGCAGGGGCCGTTAAGCAGCTGCTTGGAACAGCGCGCAATCGGGCAAATCCCGCCGGTGAGGCCGAGGAGACACTGGCCGCACGCTGCGCAGCGCTCGGCCCATACGCCTTGCTCAATCGGGAGGCCCATGAATTTGGTATTCAAACCAGGGACGACGACGGCCGCCGGGTAACGCTCGGCGAGCGCCTGCACGCCCACGCCGCACCCGAGGGAGAGGACGACGTCGGCCTCGGCGACGCGGTCCCGGATGGCGTCGAGATATTCCCACTCACACTGCCGCTGCACAGTCGCCTCGCTCACTTCGCGGGCCTGGCCGTCCATCCGGGCCGCCATGCGGAGGAGCGAGCCGAGGATGCCGGCCTCTTTTTCGCCTCCGGCAAAGCACACGGTGACGCACGTGCCACAGCCCACAATCAGTACTCGCTCGGCTTCACCCAGCAATCCCTTGATCTCCTCCAGCGGTTTCTGTTCGGCGACAATCATGGATGAACCTCCACTTCTATCTCAGTGCTCAAAATCGGGCGGTCGCAGGCCAGCCGCATGATGCCGCGTCGCGCGTTTCGCCGTTCGAGAGCATAAAAACATCTCGTCACGCCTCATACACGAGCCGCCTCGCGCGGCTATCTCAGCGGGCTGGGGCCAAGGGCGCGAATCTGCGCGTCCATCTCGGCGACGGCCTCGGCCCATTGCCTGCCCATGGCCGACGACATGTTGAACATGCGCACGCGGTCAGGCTCGAGGCCGATTTGCTTTAACAGCGTCTTGACGTGGTTCACGCGCCGCCGGGCGTTGACGTTGCCCCGCTGATAGTGGCAGTCGCCCTCCAGGCACCCGGCCACCATCACCCCGTCCGCGCCGCGCTCGAAGGCGCCCAGCACCCACGCTACGTCGAGTTTCCCGGTGCAGGGCAGTTTCACCACGCGCACGCCCGGCGGATATTGTAAGCGCAGCGAACCGGCCAGGTCGGCGGCGGCGTAGGCGCAATAGTGACAGCAGAAGGCCACGAGGCTGATATCCGCTTCGCGTGGCTGATGGCCGCTTCGCCTGGCTGATGGCTCGTGGCCGGTGGCGGCGGGCGATTCGCTATCGGCTGTCTGCAATTGGCTGTCCGTCGTCATGCCGCTGCCTCCTCAAACAACGCCGCCACCTTCGCCATCACTTGCGCGTCACGGTAGTGCAGGAGGCGGATGGCCCTGGCCGGGCACTCCGAGACGCAAATGCCGCACCCCTGGCAGATGGCCGGTTCGATATACGCTGCGCCGCGAATGCCTCCCACGCCCGTCGCGTCGGCCATCATCTTGGGGACGAGGTAAGGGCAAATGCGGACGCACGTCAGGCAGCCGGTGCACTTGGACTGTTCTACGACGGCGACCGCGCCGCCAGTGGTGAGCGCCGACCGGGCAAGAATCGTCGCCGCACGCGAGGCCGCCGCTTTTGCCTGCACGATGGTTTCGTCCAGCAATTTGGGATAGTGCGCCGCGCCCGCGACGAACAGCCCTTCCGAAGCAAAGTCCACCGGGCGGAGTTTGACGTGGGCCTCGAGGAACCAGCCGTCGGCGTCCACCGGCACTTTGAGTTTCGAACCGAGTTCGCGCGCGCCGTCCGCGGGGACGAGCGGCGTGCTCAGCACGAGCAGGTCGGGGCGGAGTTCGACGTCCACGCCGAGGATCGGTTCCCAAACGCGGACGGTGATTGGCAATTGGAGATCGGACGCTTCGCGTGGAGATTGGGATTCGTCCCCGTCTCTTTGCTCCGGGGACCTTTGAGGGTTCGGGATTTCGACCACAGGTCGGTGGTCGAAGTCGTACCGAATAAACCGCACCCCGGCGCGGCGGGCCTCGGTGTAAAGGCGCTCTTTGAAGCCGTAGGCGCGGAGGTCGCGGTAGAGGATGGTAATCTCGGCCTTCGGATTTAACGCTTTGAGCCGCAAGGCATTCTTGAGCGCAGCGACACAACAAATGCGCCCGCAGTACTTCTCCGCCGGGCCGACGCATTGAATCATCACTACTTGACTATTCGACCACTTGACCACCTGACTATCTGACCACTTGACTACCTGACTATCTGACCATGTGACCCCCTGACTACCTGACCACTTGACTAACAGCGCCTCAAATTGCTGCTGCGTGACGATGCGCGGATCCTGGCCGCAGCCGTACTCGTCGCCGCGATATTCCTGGCCGCCGGTCGCCACTATCGTCACGCCATGATGAATTTCTGCGCCATCGCTCAAGCGGCTGGTGAAGTTGCCGACGAAGCCGGTCGTCGCCGTAAGTTCGGTCGTTAAGTGAACCGTAATCAGTGGATGTTGACTGACGCGGCCCACCAGGTCGCGCAAAAATAGTTGCGGGTCTTTGAAGTTGGAAGTTGGAAGTTGGAAGTTGGAAGTTGGAGGTTGGAGGTTGGAGGTTTCTGCCAGGTAAAACACATTCCGCAGATTGCCGCCGAGCTCAGAATCGCGCTCGACGAGATGCACCTCGAAACCCTGTTCGGCTAACGCGAGCGCCGCCGTCATCCCCGCCACGCCTCCGCCGAGGACGAGGGCCGCGCGCTCGATGTTCACTGACATCGTCTTGAGCGGTTCGAGGGCGGCCACCCGGGCTGCCGACATCCGCACCAGGTCTTTCGCCTTCGCCGTCGCCGCGTCCCAATCCCTGGAATGCACCCACGAACACTGATTGCGGATGTTCGCCATCTCGAAGAGATAGGGGTTGAGGCCGGCGGCGCGGATGGAATCCTGGAACAACGGCTCGTGCGTGCGCGGGGTGCAGCTGGCGACGACCACGCGGTTGAGGCCGAGTTCTTTGACGCGCTCGGTGATTTTCACAATCGAGTCTTGCGAGCACGTATAGAGCATATGCTCCGCATGGACGACGCCCGGCAGAGTCGCGGCGTATTCGGTCACGGCCGGTACGTCGAGGAAGCCGCCGATATTCGAGCCGCAGTGGCAGACGAACACGCCAAGGCGCGGTTGCTCGTCGCTCACGTCGCGCTCCGGCGGATAGGCGCGCTCGCGAGCCAGCAGTCCGCGCGCGGGGGCGAGCAAGGCCGCCGCCTGCGCCGCCGCGCCCGAGGCCTCGACCACCGTTTCGGGGATGTCCTTCGGCTCGCGGAACGGGCCGACCGCGTAGATGCCTAGGCGCGAGGTCTGCAAGGGATCGAACTGCGCCGTCGCGCAGAAACCGTACCGGTCGAGTTCGATCCCGAGGTCGCTGCCTAATTTGCGGACGGCGGGCGACATCTCCATGCCGACGGAGAGGACGACGAGATCGAATTGTTCTTCAGTGATGATTGGCTGATGGCTGATGGCTGATGGCTGATGGCTATTTGCTATCGGCCATTGGCTATCGGCCATTTGCCGGCGGAGGATGAGATTGCGTGTCGCCGGGTCTTCCTTCAGCGCGGAGAGGCGGCAGCGGTGATAGTGAACGCCGTACTTGTCTTGCGCGCGGTGGTAATAGTCCTCGTAGCCCTTGCTGAACGCGCGCATATCCAGCATGAAGATGTGCACGTCGGTGTCCGGCTCGTGCTCCTTCGCCATGATGGCCTCTTTGGCCGCGTACATACAGCAGACCGACGAGCAGTAATCATGCGTCTGGTCGCGCGAGCCGATGCACTGGAGGAAGGCAATCTTCTTCGGGCTGGCCCCGTCCGAAGGGCGTTTCACATGCCCGCCGGTCGGGCCGGAGGCCGAAAGCAATCGCTCAAACTGCAGGGCGGTGACGACGTTGGGGTAGCGCCCAAAGCCGAACTCCTGCGAGAGTTTCGCGTTATAGGCCTGATAGCCGGGCGCGAGGATGACCGCGCCGACCTTGACTTCCTCGACGCGCTCGACCTCGTCGTGGTTGATGGCTTTCGGCCCGCAGACGTACACGCAGCTCAAACACTCGGAGCAGAGGCCGCACGCGAGGCAGCGCGAGGCCTCGGCCCTGGCCTGCGCCTCGGTGTAGCCCTGCTCCACTTCGGCGAAACTGCCGCGCCGCTGTCCCACCGGGACCATCGGCATCGGCGTGCGCGGGGCCGGGCGAATCTCGTTCCGCAAGAGTTTCTGTTCCACTTCGGGCCGCGTCATCTTGACGACCGGCAGGTTGGGTGCGAACTTCGGCTCCAGCGGTTCGCCGGAGAGATAACGATGAATGCTCGCCGCGGCTTTGTGGCCGGAGGCAACCGCCTCGATGACAAAGGCCGTGCCCGTCGTCGCGTCGCCCGCCGCAAACACGCCGGGGCGCGTGGCCGCGAAGGTGTTCGGGTTCACGGCGATGGTCGCCTGCCGCGTGACGCCCACGCCCGCGTCGTCGGGGATGAAGGCCAGGCCGGCGCGCTGACCGATGGAGAAGATCACCGTGTCGCAGGCGACGACGTGCTCCGAGCCAGGCTCGGTTTCGAGCGTCAACTGGCCTTCGGAGTCAAACTCCATGAAAGTCACGTGGACACACTCGACGCCCGTCACCCGCCTTCCATCACCTTCGAGGATGCGCTTGAACGAGCGGGCCGGGTAAAGCGTCACGCCCTCGGCCTCGGCCTCCTCGATCTCCCAGGGGTGCGCGGGCATCTTCGCACGGCTCTCGAGGCAGGCCAGGGCCACCGAGGCCGCGCCGAGGCGCACGGCGGTGCGGGCGCAGTCAATGGCGACGTTGCCGCCGCCCAACACCAACACGCGCTTATCGCGTATCGCATAGCGCTGATCGCCGGTCGCCTCGTCGTACTGGCCGAGGCGAACATCTTTGAGGAACTGCGTGTTGACCAGGACGTCAGGCAGGTCCGCGCCGGGGATCGGCAGTTTCTTGCCTTCGTGCGCGCCGACGGCGATGAGCACGGCGTCGTAGGGGCGGCCCTCGTGGCCGCCCTCGTGGCCGACCAGGAGATCGTCGAGGTTGTTGATGGTCGTGTTGAGGCGCAGATCAATCCCGAGATCCACGATGTCCTGCACTTCGCGATCAACAATCGCGGACGGCAGGCGGTATTCGGGGACGCCGACGCGCAGCATCCCGCCCGCGACGGGCAGCGCCTCGAACACCGTCACGCCGTATCCCAGGGTGACGAGGTCTTTCGCCGCTGTGAGGCCGCACGGCCCCGCGCCGATGACGGCGACGCGCTGGGGGCGAGTCTGCGGCAGGCGTTGAACCGGCTCGCGCGGGAGGGCGTACATCCAATCGGCGACGAAACGCTTGAGCGCGTGGATGTTCAACGGTTCGTCGACGAGTTTCCGGTTGCAGGCCAGTTCACAGCGGTGATTGCAGATGCGCCCGCAGATGCCGGGGAAGGGGTTGTCTTCTCGAATGACCCGCAGCGCGTCGGCGTAACGACCCTCGCGGAGGAGCGCGATGTAGCCCTGCGCGCGCTGTCCGGCGGGGCAGGCGTCACGGCAGGGAGCAATGCCTTTCTTCTCGATGGCGTAAGCCGCCGGGACGGCCTGGGGGTAAAGGCGGTAAGCCGCGCGGCGCGGGGCCAGCCCCTCGTTGAACTCGTCGGGGAGGAGGACGGGGCAGACCTTCTCGCAATCGCCGCACCCCACGCATTTGAGCGGGTCAATGTAACGCGGCTTGCGGCGCAGGCGCGCGGTGAAGTATCCCGCCTCGCCTTCTACGCCGAGGACTTCGGTGTTGGTCAGGATTTCGATGTTGAGATGGCGGCCCGTCTCGACGAGTTTGGGCGAGATGGTGCACATGGCGCAGTCGTTGGTCGGGAAGGTCTTGTCCAACTGCGCCATGTGCCCGCCAATCGCGGATTTGCTTTCGACGAGGTAGACCTTGAAGCCCTGCTCGGCCAGGTCGAGGCTGGCCTGCATCCCGGCGATGCCGCCGCCGACGACCATCACGGCGCCGACCGGGCCGCGGCCATTGCCTGGGACAGTGAGGTCAGCGACAGGGATGAAAGCGGATTGGCCGGACATGAATGAACACGCCCAAACGGCTCAAGGCCGAATGCTCTTCGGCCAGGCGCAGCCTCAGCATACGCCCGCCGCTCCGGGGAATGGAGTGCTAAATGTCACATGCCTGCCTGACAAGTCTCATGGGAGGATACTGCTGCCGGAGCGCGCCGGCCGTGTCGGCGGCCATGTACGCGCAGTAGATGCAAGTGAACGCGGTAACTGCGGGTTCGAAGCTGCCATTGGGGTTCATAGTTGTTCTATGGGAACTGAAGGAACTCAGGGAACTGAGGGAACACGCTGTTGCGTGACAAATTCCTTCAGTTCCTTCGTTTCCCTTCTCGTCCAACTCGCGGACAGACTCGACGGCCTCGGCGGGCGAGAGATATTCGAGGCTGAACGAGTCGTCCAGCACCTCGGCCAGCCGGGGGTCGCCTGTCAGCGCAAAGCAATAGCGCGCCTCCTTCTGTCCCGTCGTCACCCGGCGGCACACGCACGGCAGCCGCGCGATCCCGTCCACCTGCGAGAGGATTTGTTCGATCTCTTCGAGGGGGACAACCTGCCCAAAGTGATCCCGCTTCTGGTTGCGGGTGAGAAACGGCTTGACCGGGCCATGCAGAGGCGTGCGCGAGAGCAGGTCGAGTTGATCGAGCGAGCGCGGCACGCGCTCCTCAAAGGTGTTGGCGAAGTGGGCGATGTAGTCGAGGCGGTTCTCTTCGTCGAGCAGTTCGCGCGAATAGTTCTGCATCGCCAGATACCACTTCTGGCCATCGCCGTGTTGGACACAGAATTCACACATGGCTGCGCTGCCTCCTCGCCATTCGAGCAATTTCCGGATCGGCCACCACCGCGCCGCCTCGCACCGTCGCGCCGATCACGAGTCCGGCGCTGACGAGCACTACGTTTTTGATGATGTACTGGCCTTCCAGCGTCGGCGCAAAGGGAACTTGTGTGAAGGTTTCGCGCGGAAAGAAGAAGAGCGGCGTGACCGTGCCGAGCATTTGCAGGAACAGCAGCAGCAGCGTCGCCCGCATGAACACGCCGAAGATCAGCCCCAGCCCGATCAGGCATTCCCACGTCGCCAGGATCACAATGGAGGCCTTCGGCGGGATAAGCCCGAAGGTCAGCAGGTCAATGGTTCGGGTCGCCAGGGACTGCGCCGGGCTGAGGCCGGGGAAGAACTTGAGCACGCCGAACCAGAAGAACACGACGCCGAGGCTGACGCGCAAGAGCACGAGGCCGTAACGCGCCATCCAGTTTGTGAGCCGCACGTCAACGCGCTGATAGATTGCGAGTAGGTTTTGCATCCGAAGACCTGCCTTAATGCTGGTCACTTCTGGGCTTCCGTTTTTGCCGCCCTCGTCTCAAAGACGCGGACGATCACGACGGCAATCAACGCGAACACGAAGAAGACCAGGAGCACCATGGCCGCGCTCTGCAGCGTGCCGATGACCGTCTGATAAATCTCCAACATCCAGCGATTGGTGGTGAGTGGCACGATCTCTCGGTACGGCTCCACGGGCGTCATGTATTTCTCAAAGTCCCAGACCCGGACGCCGCCCCCGATGCCGACGACGTAGATGGCGAACTGGAGATACCGCGTCCAGGCCCGGCTGATGTCGGCCGGGGCTACTCGCTTCATGATGCTGTCCACGGGCCGGGTGAAGATGATGACGACAATGGAGGCGACTACAAAGGCAATCACGAAAGTGGTGACAAGCAATGTGATGACCATCGTTGACCTCCTTCAATCTCTATAGTATTCCTCTGCAATATCTACGCGATCTGCGAAGATGTTGTGGGACAAGTTTGAAACTTGTCCTAAAAAGCAGAGTAAAGCAATCAGCCATGAAGCAATCACCCCGCAAAGTATTCTGGATACTTTCGCATTTGGTTTGATATCTGGCCTCCTGTTCCCTCACCTCCCATCCTCCCACCCCACTCATGATCTGCTCGTCCCGATAGCCCAACAACTGGATCGCCTTCGCCGGGCACTCGGCCGTGCAGGTGCCGCAGCCCTGGCAGCGCGCGGGGTCAATCCACGCCGCGCCGCGCAGGCCGCCCACGCCCGTCAGGTCGGCGCGAATCTGCGGAATGCCGAAGGGACAGGTGCGGACGCAGGTGAGGCAGCCGGTGCATTTAGCGGCGTCCACTACGGCCACACTTCCGCCGAGGTACAGCGTGTCTTTCGACAACACCGTCATCGCGCGCCCGGCCGTCGCCAGCGCGTTGGCGATGCACTCCTCGATGAACTTGGGGTAGTGCGCCATGCCCGCCAGGAAGATGCCCTCTTCCATGAAGTCCATCGGGCGCATCTTCAAGTGGGCTTCGAGAAAGAAGCCCTCGGTGGAAAGCGGCAGGCCGATCGTCTGCGCGAGCGAGGCCGTATCCTCCCCCGGCGCGATGGACATGCTGAGGGCGACGAGATCGGGTTGGAGTTCCAACGTCTCGCCGAAGATATGCTCGTGGATACGAACAGTGATTGCTGATTGTTGATT
>DAOTXG010000446.1:0-2538 GCA_034435515.1 Anaerolineales bacterium | reverse complement strand
CAGAACATAGACGACAGAATACGCAATACGCAATACGTAATACGGAATACGAAGGAGTCCACAATGTCCAAGTCTAACCCCGACGCCCCGCCCCGCCTGGCGCTGATTGCCAGCAAAGGCACGCTCGACTGGGCTTACCCGCCCTTCATCCTCGCCAGCGCCGCCGTCAGCATGGGCTGGGATGTGGGCGTGTTCTTCACCTTCTACGGCCTGACCCTGCTGCTCAAAGACCTGGATCCGGCCGTCTCCCCGCTGGGCAACCCGGCCATGCCGATGAAGATGCCCTTCGGCCCGGACGGCTTCCAGGCCATCAACTGGCCGATCCCGACGGCGATGATGGCGGCGCCGGGCTTCAACGCGCTGGCGACCGGGCTGATGAAGCAGACGTTCAAGAACAAGGGCGTGGCGTCCATCCCGGAGCTGCGGGCGGTGTGCGCAGAGGCGGGGGTGAACATGATTGCCTGCACGCTGACGCTGGATGTGTTCGGGTTCAAGAAAGAGGATTTCATCCCGGAGGCGAACTTTGGCGGGGCGGCGACGTTCCTGGAGTACGCCAAAGACGCAGATGTGCAATTGTTCATTTGAGGAACTTCAGGGAGCTCAGCTCCCCCCGCCGATTGAAATCGGCGGCTGAAACAGGGAAACCTGCTGAAGCAGGTTGTAAATGCTGACCAGTGCGTTTCAACGCACTTCCCGGTTTCAGCCGCGAAATTCATTTCGCGGGTTGGCGGGCGTGAGCAGTTACGGGAACTGAAGGAACTGAGGGAATTGGCCTGAGCTCTTCGGTTCTTTTGTTCCCGCTGGTCAATGGGTGAGGGTAAATCGTGGACGACGAGACTAAGAAGATCCTCTACGTTCAGACGCACGGCGTGGACATGCCCGAACGCTCGGCCACGCCCTTTTACCTGGCGGCGGCGGGCGCGGCGATGGACGCCGAGGTGGGCATCTACTTCACGATGAACGGCCCGACGCTCTTACAAAAAGGGGTGCCGGACACGCTGATTGTCCCCAAGAGAGGCGGCGGTGGGCGCGAGCTGGCCTATTTCATCAAGCAGGCCAGGGATTGCGGCGTCAAGTTATACGTCTGTCAGCCCTCGCTCGACCTGCACGGCCTGAAGCTGGAAGACCTGATTGAGGGCGTAGTAATGATCGGCGGCGCCGCGTTCAACGACATGGCGCTGGAGGCGGATGCGGTGATCGCTTTCTAGTGAACAGTCAGCAGTGAACAGTGAACTGTTGACTGTTCACTGCTGACTGATAACTGGAGATTCGTATGGGCTTATTCGCCGACAAATACCCCGACGTGCCTTACGAGGAAAAACTCCGCCTGTGGGAGGAAGTGAAGGCGGACGTGCGCTTCCCCTCGGTGATGTACGGCTGTTACGAGTGCGGCATCTGTGTGGCAGCCTGTCCCTCGGCGCGCTTTTACGATTTCTCGCCGCGCAAAATCGCGCAGGCAGCGGGGCGCGAAGATGTCGAACTCATCTTCGAGCAGATGAACGACGACGTGTGGAACTGCTCACAGTGCTTCTCGTGCAACCGCTGCCCGCGCCAGAACTCGCCGGGCGGCCTCATCACCGTCTTGCGCGAGGTGGCGGTGAAAAACGGCCTGAAGTCCGCCAAGCAGGCCCTCGAAGGCTATGGCCGGGTCATCTACAAGATTATGGGCACGGGGACGCAGGTCTCGCCCGATATGCTCCAGCCCGACGCCTTCCCCGACTGGGGGCCGCAGGTGCGCGACGTGTCCGCCGAGCTGGACGTGTGGCGGCGCGCCCTCCCCCCGGAGACGCTGCACACCACCTCCACCGGCTGGCAGGTGGACGACAAGACCATCATCGAGCTCTACCTCATCTGGCACAACACGGGCGTGATGGACATGATCGCCGAAGTGGACGAGGGGCTGCACATGATTTTGAATGACGTGATGGAGGAGAAGTTAGAGGAGGCGGGGTACGAGGTGTAGCAGGTGGCGGATAGCCGATGGCCGATAGCCGATGGCAGATAGCACATCGCATAGTGCAAAGCTCATGTGCCATACGCTATCGGCCATTAGCCACCAGCCATAAGCCAAG
This sequence comes from Anaerolineales bacterium, assembly GCA_034435515.1. Lineage (GTDB taxonomy): Bacteria > Chloroflexota > Anaerolineae > Anaerolineales > UBA6663 > DATDRS01. The sequence continues at coordinate 466 of DAOTXG010000446.1, read as the reverse complement.
GAGCCGACTATGAGTGCCAACGCGACAGCCGGATTTATCCCTTACGATGCGGTGAACACCAAATCGTCGCGCAAGTTCGAGCGCGCGATGGAGTATGCGCCGGAGGACTTTCACACGCACCTCTGGGAGCTGGAGGCGGAGGGCGAGTGGATTGTCCAGCGCGTTCCAGAGCCCTACGTCGAGGTGATGACGAAATACGGGCGCAAGAAGAAGATTCCGCTCGAACTCACCTGGCACCACAAATCGTGCGGGCAGTGCGGCCACATCCCCGGCTACTCGACGGCGATCTTCTGGCTCAACCGGAAATTGAACTTCAAATACCTTGACCCAACCGACCAGACCTCCTGCACGGCGTGGAACTACTACGCCTCGGCCACCTCGAACGCGGGCGCGCAGGCGGGCGTGGCCATGCGGAATTTTGCGGCAGCCTACGAGACCGGCTATTACCCTGTCATCCACTGCGGCA